>JAEUQQ010000343.1 GCA_016789685.1 Acidobacteriota bacterium
TTGGCGCTGGTCGCAAGCCTGCGCATCGGCATCCTGGCGGGACTGCTGGTGGGGCTGTCTGGCACGCTCGCCATGGCCCTCCGCGTCCCGAGCCTGGTCACGAGCGTGCGCGAGGGCCTCGCCGTCGCATGCGTCGTCGCCCTCCTGTTCGGCTTCGTCACGATGGCCGCGACGTTCGGCGCCATCGTGCTGGCATCGCAAGTTGTCAGACGGCTCGGCGCCAGGGTCTCGTTGCACGCGCGGATGCGGCCGGTCGCGCTCGGCGCGGGCTTCCTCGTGGGCTCGGCCTGCCTGGCCTACCTGACGCTGTGGTGGAACGCCGCAAGCGCCTCGGCCGGCATGTCGCCGACGACCCTCGTGGCGCTGGTGATTGCCGTCGCCATCAGCCTGATGCTCGGGCACGTGACGACCACGACCGCGCTCGCGCTGATGGCCTTCGAGCTCGACGACCATCTGCCGACAGCCCCCCGCGTGGCCTCGCGGCGCACGAGCGTCATCCTCGCGGGGCTCGGCCTGCTCGCGGCGAGTGTCGTCGTGGTCGCCATCACACGTGACGCCAGGCCGGCGTCGGCCGCCACGATTCCAGCCGTCACCGTCGTGCCGACGGGCCTGCGCGTGGTCGTGCTCGGCGTCGACGGTTTCGACCCGGCGTTTGCCCGCACGCTGGCACGCGATGGCGGCATGCCGACGCTCGCACGCATTCTCTCGGCTCCACACGTGGACCTGCCGCGCGGTGACGGCCCCGACCCCGTGCCGCTATGGGGTTCGATCGCCACCGGGCAGCCGCCCGCCCGGCACGGCGCGCTGGGGCTCGAGGCACGGCGAGTGGCGGGCCTCGACCGTCAGTTGCCGCTCACGTCGTCGCGCCTTGCGCAGGCGATCTCGGCGGCCACCGACTTGCTGCGGCTGACGCGGCCGACGATCAGTTCCGGCCTCGAACGTCGTGCGCCGGCGTTCTGGGAAGTGGCCGCGCGCGCGGGACTGCGCACGGCCGTCGTCAACTGGTGGACGACCTGGCCGGCGCGCAGCGACGACGGCACCGTCGTCAGCGATCGCGCCATCGTTCGCCTCGAGCGGGGCGGAGCCAGCGAGGGCGAAATCGTCCCCGTCGACGCGCACGACGCGCTGGCGCGCGCCTGGCCGGGGGTCCGGACGGATGCGGCCGGACGCGCCGCGAAGTTCACGGGATCGCTGGCGCCTGGCCCTGCGCGCGACGCCGCGGCGCACGCCATCGAACTCGACGGCCTGCTCGCGTCGTTCGTCGGTGCCCTGCCGCCCGCTCGGCTCGACCTGCTCACGCTCTACCTGCCCGGCCTCGACATCGCGCAGGCGCAGCTGTTCGCCGCGCGCGATCGCATGACGCCCGCCGACCTGGCCCTCGCGGTCCGCGGTATCACCACCATCTACGCCTCGATCGACGACATTGCCACGCGCCTCGCGGCCGACGATGTCACGGTGGTGTTCGTGGGGCATCCCGGGCGCGGCGTGCCCGAGCAGTCGGCGTGGATGGGCATCCTCGCCGCACCGTCGATGCCGGTGGCGGACGGCTCGACGGCGCCTGCCGGCCCATCATCGACGTCGAGCGCGCCGGCGCTCGAGGATGTCGCGCCGACTGTGCTGGCCCTGCTCGGCGTTCCGGTGGCCGACGACATCCGCGGGGTGCCACGTCTCGACCTGGCGGGTCGAGGTTTCGCCGACGCGCACCCGGTGCGACGCATCAGCACCTGGGGCCAGCGTGCGACCGATGCCACGGGCGCCTCGAGCCCGCAACTCGACGACGAGGCGCGCGAGCGGCTTCGCTCGCTGGGGTACGTGCGATGACGCCGTGGCCATCATTCGTCTCGCGCGCGTGGCGGGCGTTCAGGCGCCTGCGTCCAGAGGAAGCCCTGTTCGTGATCGGCTTCGTCCCCTCGACCCTCGTGACGCTGTATGCGTACGCGAGCCGGTTGGGGACGGGGCTGTCGATGTCGCGCATCGAGGGCGGCCTCGCGCGGCTGCTGCTGGCGACGGTGCTGGCCGCGACGATCCCGCTGATCGATCGCCAGCGCGCGGCCCTGGCCAGGCGGCCGCGGCTCGCGTCGTGGGTCGATGCCTACCGGACCCTGCTGCCCTTCGTGCTGTGCATCGCCGTCTACACGAACCTGCACGACTTCGTGCGCTACGTGAACCCGCACGACATCCACGGCACGCTGGTCGCCCTCGAAGGCTGGCTGTTCGGCGGCCAGCCGGTGGTGTGGGCCGAGGCGTGGATCACGCGCACGCGCACCGAAGTGTTCAGCGTCTTCTACGCGAGCTTCTTCCTGATCGCGCCGTCGACGGTGCTGACGATCTGGCTCAGCGGCCGGCGCGAGGTCGCGCGCGAGGCGCTGCTCGGCATCATCCTCTGCTTCTACAGCGGCTACCTGTTGTACGTCATCTTCCCTGCCGCGCCACCGCGCCTGTACATGGAGTCGCTGGGGATGTTTTCGGTCGACCTGCGCGGCGGTCCGATTCTCGACTTCCAGAGCGCGCTGATCCGCATGGTGCCCGACGACGCGTCGCGCGCGGCGTTTCCGAGCCTGCATGCCGGCGTGAGCCTGCTGTCGCTCGTCTACGCGTGGCGCCACGCACGCTGGTACTTCCCCATCCTGCTCGTGGTCGTCGTCGGCCTGCTGCTGTCGACGGTCTACCTGCGCCACCACTACGTCGTCGACCTGCTGGCGGGAGCCCTGCTGGTGCCGTGCGTGCTCTGGCTGCAGCCGCGGGTGACACGCTGGTGGGGCGGCACCGCTCCGGGCGCATCATGATGCGCCCGGACATCGACCTCGGCATGGCGGGGCCGTGCGGGCAGGCGGGGACGCATCATGATGCGCCCCGACGAAATATACTCGGCGCATGAATCCCTGTTTTGCGATTACCGGCGCAACCCTCGACGTCGCCGCGTTGATCGACGCCTTGCGCGCGTCAGAGGAGCCCGGACACGACGGGGCCTTTGCGACCTTCATCGGCGTCGTGCGCGGCCGCAACCTCGACCGCGCGGTCGAGAAACTCGAGTACGAGGCCCACGCCCCGCTGGCGGTGAAGTCGTTTGAGCGCATCGCCGACGAGGCCAGGGTCGAGTGGCCCGACACGCGGCTGGCGATCCACCACCGCGTCGGCACGTTGCAGCTCGGCGAAGCCAGCGTCGCGATCGTCGCGGCCTCGCCGCACCGCGGAGCGGCCTTCGCGGCCTGCCGCTACGCGATCGAGCGCATCAAGCAGATCTCGCCCATCTGGAAGCGCGAGTACTTCGAGGGCGGCGACGTGTGGCTCGAGGGCGCGACCGCCGAGCCCGACAACGACGACGTCCGCCTCGACGCAAGGAAGCGTGCATGCGCGTGACGGTGCAGTTGTTTGCGCGGCTGCGCGACCTGGCCGGCTCGGGCACGGCCGTCGTCGAGGTGACCCCGCCGGCCACCATCGAGGACGTCTGGGCGGCCCTGGCGGTCCTCCATCCCGCGGTGGCCCCCTTCCGCCCGTCGTTGTCTGCGGCCCTCAACGACGACTACGCCAGGATGTCGACCGCCGTGGCCGAGGGCGACTCGGTGGCGTTCCTGCCGCCGGTCTCGGGGGGATAGCGGGGCGAAACGCCTGCCCGGCTCCGGGAATCGAAGACACGAACCGCGTCGTCTCGAGAGCGGTTGTCGGGGTGTTCGTCGGGCATTCGCCCGGCAGCGCCGCCGATCTGCCGTAAACTGGAGGGCGCATGTCTGACCTGCTCGACAAACTCTCGTCGGTCGAAGCGCGCTACGACGAGTTCATGGCGAAACTCGGGGATCCTGCGGTCCAGGGCGACCCGCAGGAATTCAGGACCGTCGGCAAGGCCCTCAGCGACATCGAGGAACTCGTCCAGAAAGGGCGCGAGTACCGGGGTGTGCTCGCGGCCATCGCCCAGGCCAACGAACTGCTCGCCAGCGGCGACGACGAGATGGCCGAGCTCGCCCGCGAGGAACTGGCCGCTCAGCAGGCGCGCGAACAGGCCCTGCTCGCCGAAATCGAGATCCTGCTCATCCCGAAGGACCCGAACGACGACAAGAACGTCCTGCTCGAAATCCGGGCCGGAACCGGTGGCGACGAAGCCGGCCTGTTCGCATCCGACCTCTTCCGGATGTACACGCGGTTCGCCGAGACGAAGCGCTGGAAGGTCGAGGTCATGTCGATGAGCGAGGGCACCGTCGGCGGGCTCAAGGAAGCCGTCGTCTCGATCGAGGGTGACCGCGTCTACAGCCAGCTCAAGTACGAGAGCGGCGTGCATCGCGTGCAGCGCGTCCCGGCCACCGAGGCCAGCGGACGCATCCATACGTCGACCGCGACCGTGGCTGTGCTGCCAGAGGCTGAGGAGGTCGACATCCAGATCGACGCCAAGGACCTCCGCATCGACACCTTCTGCTCGAGTGGCCCGGGTGGGCAGAGCGTGAACACGACCTACTCGGCCGTGCGGATCACGCACATCCCGACCGGCACCGTCGTCTCGCAGCAGGACGAGAAGTCGCAGGTCAAGAATCGCGCGAAGGCCATGAAGGTCCTGCGCTCGCGCCTGTACGAGATCGAGATGCGCAAGCAGCAGGAAGCCATCGCCAAGGACCGACGCAGCCAGGTCGGCACCGGCGAGCGCAGCGAGAAGATCCGCACCTACAACTTCCCCCAGAGCCGCATCACCGACCACCGGATCAATTTCACGACCCACCAGCTCACGGGCGTGCTCAACGGCGACCTCACCGAGTTGATCGAGCAGGTGACGTCGTTCTTCCTCGCCGAGAAGCTCAGGGAAGCCACGCAGACCGAGACCACGGTCTGACGCGGTACGGCGCGGCCATGACCGTCCGCGATTGCCTCGCCTCGGCACGCGCTCGCCTGCAGGCCAGCGGCCTCGCCGCCGCCGACGCGGCACTCGACGCCCGCGTGCTCGTCCAGCACGTCGTCGCGCGCGACCCGGCATGGCTGCTCGCGCACGGTGACCACGAACCGACGCCTGCGCAGGTCGCCCACCTCGACGCGTGCGTCGCGCGACGCGCGCGCCACGAACCCATCGCCTACATCACCGGCGTCCGCGAGTTCTTCGGACGCGAGTTCCATGTGACGCCGACGGTACTCATCCCTCGTCCCGAGACCGAGCTCATCGTCGAGGCGATGCTCGAGGCGTGTCCCGCGCCAGGCACGCGGATGTCGATCGTGGATGTCGGCACCGGTAGCGGCTGTATTGCCGTGTCGATCGCGTGCGAGCGCCCGGCGGCGCACGTCACGGCCATCGACATCTCGGCCGCCGCGCTCGAGATCGCGCGCGGCAACGCCACGCGGCACGGCGTGGCCGATCGCCTCACGTTCGTCGAGCACTCGCTCATCCCGGCGGGGCTCTCGGGCCTCGACGCCGTCGTGTCGAATCCGCCGTATGTGTCGCTCGACGATCGCGACGGCCTCGCGCCGACGGTGCGCGACTTCGAGCCGCACGCGGCGTTGTTTGCCGGGCCCACCGGACTCGACCTGATCGGGCCGCTCCTGGAGCAGGCCGCTGGCGCCCTCAGGCCAGCGGGCATCCTGGTGATGGAAATCGGTGCCGGGCAGGCCGGGGCCGTGATGCGGATGGCAACCGCGGCAGGATTCGCCGACGTCGCGATGCGGCGTGACCTGGCGGGGATCGAGCGGACGTTGGTGGCGCGGAGGTAGGCGAAGCACCGCGCCGTGCCAGCCCTCACGGCAACCTCGCGGAGGCAGTGCATGGCTTCAAGGACATTCACGACCACGATCGTGCGAGAGGGCTCGATGTGCTGCATCGAGGTCCCGTTCGATCCCAGGGCCGTATTCGGCAAGGTGCGCGCGCCGGTCACGGTCACGCTCAACGGCTACACGTTCCGGAGCACGATCGCCTCAATGGGCGGCCCGCCCTTCGTGCCCTTGCGGAAGTCGCACCGTGAGGCTGCGGGCCTCGACGGCGGCGAGACGATCGAGGTGCGCCTCGAACTCGACACCGAGGCGCGCGAGGTCGCCGAGCCGGGCGATCTGCTGCAGGCGCTCGGGGCCGTGGCGGGGGGCGAAGCCCAGTGGCGGGCGCTCAGCTATACGCATCGGCGCGAGCACGTCGAGGCCATCGAGGGTGCAAAAAAGCCCGAGACGCGCGCGCGTCGCATCGAGGCGGCGGTCAGGATGGTCGTGGATCGCGCCGCACGATCGCGACGGGGTTGACCGACGGCATCGGCGGCCGAAGCGTGCCCCGGACTGGAGTCGCGTGCCAGACCACCGGATCGACAGCACGGGCCCCGGCACGCCTCAGCCCGGGGGCCACCCCATCGATCGGCCCGCCAGCAGGTGCAGGTGGATGTGGAAGACGGTCTGGCCCGCTTCCGCGTTGCAGTTGAAGACCGTCCGGTAGCCCCGTTCGGCGTAGCCGAGTTCGCCGGCGAGTTGGGCCGCGCGGTAGACCAGCTTCCCCACCAGTTCCTGGTCGGCAGGCGTCAGGTCGTTGAGCGACGACACATGGCGGGTGGGCACCAGCAGCACGTGCGCCGGCGCCTGGGGGGTGATGTCGTGGAACGCGACGACATCGTCGTCGCGGTAGGCGATCTTCGCGGGAATCTCGCCCGAGACGATGCGGCAGAAGAGGCAGGCCATGACCGGGAATTGTAGCCCCGCGCGCCGTGCGCCACACCCGCCATCGCCGCGCGGGGCCAGGCAATCACGCCGGAGCCCTGAGAACCCGGGGCCTTCCACGCAGACGCCCCGCCAGGGGCGCGGGCGGGATCACCTACAATGTCTGGATACCCAGCGGCGCCCGCGCGACCGCCATCCGAGCCCGTCACATGCCCGACTGGAAAGACACCGTCAACCTCCCCCGCACAGCCTTCCCGATGAAGGCCAACCTCCAGACCACCGAGCCGCAGGTCATTGCCAGGTGGAACGAGACCGGGGTGTATGCACGCCTCCGCGAACGCCGCGCGGGTGCGCCGACCTTCATCCTGCATGACGGCCCGCCCTACGCCAACGGGCGCATCCATATCGGGCACGCGCTCAACAAGGTGCTCAAGGATTTCATCGTCAAGTCGAAGTCGATGGCCGGCTTCGACGCGCCCTACGTGCCCGGCTGGGATTGCCACGGCCTGCCCATCGAGCTGAAGGTCGACCGCGAGCTCGGCCCGAAGAAGCGCGCGATGAGCGTTGCTGACTTCCGCCGCGAATGCCGGGCCTACGCCGAGAAGTACGTCCAGATCCAGCGGGCCGACTTCGAACGCCTCGGGATCATGGGCACCTGGGACGAGCCCTACCTGACGATGAACTTCCCCTACCAGGCCGCCATCGTGCGCGCCCTGGGGCGCTTCGTCGAACAGGGCATGGTCTACAAGGGCAAGAAGCCCGTGCACTGGTGCATCCACTGCCGCACCGCGCTGGCCGAGGCCGAGGTCGAGTACGACGACCACGCGTCGCCGTCGATCTATGTCGAGTTCGCGCTCGATCCCGCGAGCGCGGCGGCGCTGGCCGAGCGCGTCCCCGAGACGAAGGGCCGCAGGGTCTCGACGCTCATCTGGACGACGACGCCGTGGACCATCCCGTCGAACCTCGGGATCGCGTTCCACCCGGAGTTCGCCTACGGGCTGTACCCGGTCGACGACCGCTTCGTGTTTGTGGCCGAGGGCCTGGCGGCGCAGGTGTCTGAGAAGACCGGCGTACCGCTGGCCAACCCGATCGTGACGGTCGAGGGACGCGTGTTCGACCGGATCTCGTTCAGGCACCCGCTGTACGACCGCGCGTCGCTCGGCATGCTCGCCGACTACGTGACGCTCGAGCAGGGCACGGGTGCGGTGCACACGGCGCCGGGCCACGGGTCAGACGACTACGTCACGGGCGTGAAGTACGGCCTCGAGATTTACGCGCCCGTCGGGCCGGGCGGCCATTTCACCGACGACGTGCCGATGTTCGCGGGCGAGCGCGTGTTCGACGCCAACCCGATGATCGTCGATGCGCTCCGCGAGTGCGGCGCGCTCTGGAAGCACACGAAGTACGATCACAGCTACCCGCACTGCTGGCGCTGCCACAACCCCGTGATCTTCCTGGCGACGGCGCAGTGGTTCATCTCGATGGACAAGGCCGGCCTGCGCGAGATGGCGCTCGAGGCCATCACGCACGTCGCGTGGTATCCCGCGTGGGGCGAGGAGCGCATCCACAACATGCTCGCGCACCGGCCCGACTGGTGCATTTCGCGCCAGCGGACGTGGGGCGTGCCGATCCCGGCGTTGGGCTGCACCTCGTGCGGTGAGGCCGTGCTGACGACGGAACTGGTGAACCGTGCGGCTGGGGTGTTCGACACCTACGGCGCGGACGCCTGGTACGAGCGGCCGCTCGAGGAGTTCGTGCCCGAGGGCTTCACCTGCCCCTCGTGCCACGCAACGACGTTCGAGCGCGAGCAGAACATCCTCGACGTGTGGTTCGACTCCGGCTCGAGCCACGAGGGCGTGCTGCCGGTGCACACGGGCCTGTCGTGGCCCGCCGACATGTACCTCGAAGGCACCGACCAGTACCGCGGCTGGTTCCACAGCTCGCTGCTCGTGGGGCTCGGCACGCGGCACCAGGCGCCCTTCCGCGAGGTGCTGACGCACGGCTTCGTCGTCAACGAGGAAGGCAAGAAGATGTCGAAGTCGCTGGGGAACGACATCCCGCCCCAGCAGATCATCGACCACAGCGGCGCCGAGGTCCTGCGCCTCTGGGTCGCGATGACCGACTACCGCGACGAGGTCCGCGTCGGCAAGGAGATCCTCGCGCGTACCGTCGAGGCGTACCGCAAGCTGCGCAACACGCTCCGCTACTGCGCGGCGAACCTGTACGACTTCGATCCCGCCACCGATCTCGTGCCGGTCGACCGCATGATGGAGATCGACCGCTACGCGCTGGCCCGGTACGCCGAGGCGGCGACGCGGATCGTCGAGGCCTACCGGACGTACGACTTCCCGGCGATCTTCCAGGTGGTCAACGCGCTGGTCACCGTCGACATGAGCGCCTTCTACTTCGACGTCTCGAAGGACCGGCTCTACACGTGGGGCGCGGCTTCGGCAGGCCGCCGATCGGCGCAGACGGCGCTGTTCCACATCGTCGACGGCCTGACGCGGCTGATCGCGCCGATCCTGCCCGTCTCGGCCGACGAGCTGTGGCGCGCGCTGCCAGGAGAACGCGACGACAGCGTCCACCTGGCGCTGTTCCCGTCGGGCCTCGAGGCCCTGGTCGATCCGGAACTCCAGGATCGCTGGGAGCAGTTGCTCGTCGTGCGCGACGCGGTGCTGCCACGCATCGAGGCGATGCGGCAGCAGAAGGTGGTCGGGCAATCGCTCGAGGCGCACGTCACCCTGACGGCGTCGGGCGACCAGTTCGCGCTGCTCGACGCGCACCGCGACGACCTGCCGATGCTGTTCATCACGTCGACCGTCGCCCTTTCGCAGGGTGAGGCCGGCAGCGAGTTGCAGATCGACGTGGCGCGCACCGAGGGCACCAAGTGCGTTCGCTGCTGGCGCTATGTCGCCGAGGTCGCCGCCGACGAGGCGTTTGCCGGCCTCTGCGGCCGGTGCGTCGAGGCAGTGACGCCCTTGCAGGACACCGAAGCCCGATGAGCAACGACGCCGCCACGCCTTCGACGCCCACGCAGGCCGCGCCGACGCCGGCGGCGCGCGCCGCACTCCGCTGGTCGGATGCGGCCGCAGCTGCCGCGATCGTGGTCGCCGACCAGGTGACCAAGGCGATCGTCCTGCGTGAACTGCCACTGCACGACAGCGTGACGGTCATCCCGGGGATGCTGAACTTCACCTACGTCCAGAACACGGGCGCGGCGTTCGGCATGCTCAACAGCGCCGACTTCCCCGGCAAGACGCTGGTGCTGACCGCGCTCGCGCTCCTGGCGCTCGTCGCCATCGGCATCTACGCCATCCGGTTCGCCGGCGAGACGCGGCTCGCCCGGGTCGGCATCACGCTCATCTTCGCCGGGGCCATCGGCAACCTGATCGATCGCGCGCGGCTCGGCTTCGTCGTCGACTTCGTCGATGCGTACTGGAGCGGCTGGCACTTCTGGGCGTTCAACGTCGCCGATGCGGCAATCACGGTCGGCGCCATCGCCCTGTTGCTCGATGTCGTCGTGGGGGCACGGGATGCATCCTGAGTTGTTCCACGCGGGCCCGTTCACGGTCTACACCTACGGCGTCCTGCTCGGCGCGGCCTACCTGATCGGCCTGCAGGTCGCGATGGTGCGGGCCCGGAGGCTGGGGCTCGACGCGCAGAAGTTCATGGACCTCGGCATCGCCATCATCGTCTCGGCGCTGATCGGCGCCAAGGCCCTGCTGTTCATCGTCGACTTCGACCACTTCGTGAACAACCCCGGCGACCTGCTGGCGCTGCTGCGATCGGGCGGCGTCTTCTACGGGGGCCTCGTCCTCGCGGTGCTCGTCGGCATCTGGTACGTGCGCAAGCACGCGCTGCCGGTCTGGACGACGGGCGACCTGGCGGCGCCGGGCATCGCGCTCGGCTACGCGGTGGGCCGGCTGGGCTGCTTCTTCGCCGGCTGCTGCTGGGGGGCACCGGTCGCCGGCACGCCGACGCCCTGGTGGGCGGTGACGTTCACCGACCCCGTGGCCAGCGACGTGGTGGGCACCCCGCTCAACGTCGCGCTCTATCCGACGCAGATCTTCGAGTCGATCTCGGGGCTCGCGATCTTCGTCTTCCTGCTCGCGTTCGAGCGCAAGGGGCGGCCGTTTGCCGGGCGCACCTTCTGGAGCTACATCCTGCTGTACGGCGTCTCGCGCTTCATCATCGAGTACTTCCGGGGCGACCCTCGCGGTTTCAACGGCGGCTTCTCGACGTCGCAGTGGATTTCGATCGTCCTGGTGCCATTGAGCGTCGTGATGCTGGCGTGGCTGTCGCGTCGCGACACGCCGGCGCCGGCGAGGGCACGCGCGTGACCGACGATCCGAAGGACAACCTCGACGATCTCGACGAACTCGACGACATCGACGACGCCACGTCGGTCACCGTCGACATCGGCGCCGAGCAGGCCGGCCAGCGCCTCGACCAGGCACTGGCCGCGGTGGCCCCCGGCCTGTCGCGGTCGCAGGTGCAGCGGCTCATCAAGGAAGGACGCGTCACCAGTGGCGGCCGCGTCTGCGAGCGCGCCAGCGGCACCGTTGCCGACGGCGAGACCTACGTGCTCGACATCCCGCCGCCCGCGCCATCGGCACACGTCGCGCAGGACCTCCCGCTCGAAATCCTCTACGAAGACGAAGACCTCGTCGTCGTCAACAAGCCCCCCGGGATGGTCGTGCATCCGGCCGCCGGGCATGCCGACGGCACCCTCGTGAACGCCCTGCTCCACCATGTCGACGACCTCAGCGGCGTCGGTGGCGAGGCGCGGCCGGGCATCGTGCACCGGCTCGACAAGGGCACGTCAGGCGTCATGGTCGTCGCCAAGAACGACGCGGCGCACCAGGAACTCGCACGGCAGTTCCACGACCGCGAGATCGAGAAGGAGTACATCACCCTCGTCTGGGGGGTGGTGAACGCGGGACGGCGGATCGAGGACCCGATTGGCCGCGATCCCGACAACCGCCAGCGGATGTCGACCAAGGCCCGCCGCGCGCGGACGGCGGTCACGCGCATCGTCCGCGTCGAGCACCTGCCGGGCGTGACGCTGGCCATCGTCGGCATCGCCACGGGCCGCACGCACCAGATCCGCGTGCACCTCAGCGCCATCGGGCACCCGGTGGTCGGCGATGCCGTCTACGGCGGCGTGCACCGGCGGGTCGCGCCACACCTCAAGGCCATCGGGCGCCTCGAGCGGCCGTTCCTGCACGCGCTGCGATTGTCGTTCGTCCACCCGCGCGACAAGCGCACGATGGAGTTCGTCGCGCCCGTCTCTGACGACCTCAAGGCGATCGTCGAGGAACTCAGGGACGCCCGCGAGCGCTTCGGCCTCTGAACACCACACGGGCGGCGCCCCGCGTGCGCCGCCGCCAGGGCATGCCATGAAGGAACTGCCGGCCACCGTCGTGTCGTCGCGTACGCTGTTCACGGGACGCGTCTTCGAGCTCCACAGCGACCAGGTCGTCCTGCCCCACGGGCGCGAGGCGACGATGGACGTGATCCGGCATGCGCCATCGGTGGTGCTCGTGCCCATGCCCGATCCCGGGCACATCGTGTTGATCCGCCAGTATCGCTACGCGGTGAACCAGTGGCTGTGGGAGGTGCCGGCGGGGTCGATGGATCCGGGCGAGACCGCAGAGGCCGCTGCCGCGCGCGAATGCCACGAGGAGATCGGCCAGGTGCCCGTCGCGATCGTGTCGCTCGGGGCGTTCCTGCCGACCCCGGGCATCTGCGACGAGGCGATGCACTTCTTCCGCCTCGACGGCCTCGTGACGCCGGCCGAGGCGGCCGAGGCCGACCCCGACGAGGTGATCGTGCCCCACACGGTGAGCGTCGCCGAGGCGCGACGGATGCTGGCGCGCGGCGAGATCAGCGACATGAAGACGGCGTTTGCCCTGTCGCTGATTCCGTGACGCTGGCGTGGGGCCTGGCGCCGTGATCCGGCGCCGGCGTTGCAGGGCGCATCATGATGCGCCCCAACGGTCATTCGCCCTTGGCGTTGAAGGCCAGGGCCAGTACTTCCTCGATTGTCGTGACCATGTGGATGGTGAGGTCGCGGCGAAGCTCCTCGCTCAGGTCTTCCTTGACGTTCTTCTCGTTGCGCTTGGGCAGGATGACCTCGCGCACGCCGAGGCGGCGCGCGGCGAGCACCTTCTCCTTGATCCCGCCGACGGGAAGCACACGTCCCGACAGCGTGATTTCGCCCGTCATCGCAAGATCTCCACGCACCGGGCGCTTGGTCAGCAACGACACGATCGCCGTCACCATCGTCACGCCCGCCGAGGGCCCGTCTTTCGGGATGGCGCCGGACGGCACGTGCACGTGGATCTCTGACGTCTTGAAGAACTTCGGATCGATGCCGTAGGTCGAGGCGTTCGTGCGCACCCATGACAGGCCCGCGCGCGCCGACTCCTTCATCACGTCGCCCAGCTGGCCGGTCAGGGTGAGCGTGCCGGTGCCCTGCATGCGCTGCGCCTCGATGAAGAGGACGTCGCCCCCCGCGGGCGTCCAGGCCAGGCCCACGACCACGCCAGGGTGCTTGGTGCGCTCCTCCATCTCCTCGTCGAGGAACTTCGGGGCACCGAGGAAATCGACCACGAGGTCGGGCGAAATCGACACCGCGGCGTCGTCACCTTCGGCGCGACGGCGGGCGACCTTGCGACACAACGCGCCAAGCTCGCGTTCGAGGTTGCGCACACCGGCCTCGCGCGTGTAGCCGCGGATGACTGCGCGGACCGCGGCGTCCTCGAAGGCCAGTTGCTCGCCCGTGAGGCCGTGGTTGGTGATCTGCTTGCCGATCAGGTGCTCGGTGGCGATCTTGAGCTTCTCCTCCTCGGTGTACCCGGGCAGTTCGAGCACCTCCATGCGGTCGCGCAGCGCCGGCGGCACCGGGTCGAGCACGTTGGCGGTGGTGATGAACAGCACCTCGGAGAGATCGAACGGCACGTCGAGGTAGTGATCGCGGAACGTCGTGTTCTGCTCGGGATCGAGCACCTCGAGCAGCGCCGACGCCGGGTCGCCGCGGAAGTCGTTCCCGAGCTTGTCGATCTCGTCGAGGATGAAGACCGGATTCTTCGACTCCGCGCGCCGCACGCCCTGGATGATCTGGCCGGGCAAGGCGCCGATGTAGGTGCGGCGATGGCCGCGGATCTCGGCTTCGTCGCGCATGCCGCCGAGCGAGATGCGGACGAACTTGCGGCCGAGCGACGTCGCGATCGACTTGGCGAGCGAGGTCTTGCCGACGCCCGGAGGGCCCACGAAGCAGAGGATCGGCCCCTTGACCTCGGGATTGAGCTTGCGGACGGCGAGGTACTCGAGGATGCGGTCCTTGGCCTTCTCGAGGCCCGAGTGATCGGCGTCGAGGATGCCCTTGGTCTTGGGAAGGTCGATGACCTCGTCGGTGCGCACCGCCCACGGCAGCATCACGAGCCAGTCGAGGTACGTGCGCGACACCGTGTATTCGGCGGCGGCGACGGGCATCTTGGCGAGGCGGTCGAGTTCGCGCAGCGCTTCTTTCCGCACCGTGTCGGGCATGCCCGACGCGTCGATCTTCTCGCGGAGTTCGTCGATCTCCTTCTGCTGGTCGTCGTCTTCGCCGAGTTCCTTCTGGATGGCCTTGAGCTGCTCGCGCAGGAAGTACTCGCGCTGGTTCTTGCCGACTTCCGACTGGACCTGCGACTGGATCTTGGAGCCGAGCTCGAGGACCTCGAGTTCCTTGATCAGGATGCGGTTGAGCGCGTCCATGCGCGCGCGCACGTCGAGCGTGTCGAGCACTTCCTGCTTGGTCGGCGTCGTCAGTGTCGAGAGGCTCGAGGCGATGAAATCAGCGAGGCGCCCGGGCTCCTCGATGTTCATGGCGAGCGTCTGCAGGTCGTCTGACAGCAGCGGCGAGAGCGAGACGATGCGCTGGAAGTTGGTCTTGATGTTGCGTTGCAGCGCGTCGATCTCGAGCCGGTCGTCGTCGAGCGACGCTTCGTCGGCCGACGAGACCACGGCGCGCAGGTAGGGATGGAACGAGGTGATCTGGTCGAGTTGCAGGCGCGCGAGCCCCTGGACGATCAACCGGAGGCTGCCATCGGGCAGCTTGAACATCTTGTGGATGTGCGTGGCGGTGCCGACGCGGTAGAGGTCGTCTTCCTTGGGCTCCTCGACCGAGGCGTCGCGTTGCGTGAAGACGGCGATGAGCTTGGTGGTCTGCATCGCCTCGTCGATCAGGCGCACCGAGGCCTCGCGGGCGACGGCCAGTGGCATGAAGGAGTTGGGATAGAGCACTGTGTCGCGGAGGGGCAACACGGGGAGTTCGGCAGGAAGCGGCGGCAGCCGATCGTCGGATGCGGGTTCGGTGCTGTCGGCCTGATCGTCGTCGCGTTCGCTCATCGGGGAGCTTCTCCGGGTGGAGGCGCCTCCGCGACGAGACGGGTGGCGGGCTCCCCTGTGCAGGGAGCCCGGCCACGCCCGGTCTGGAGGGCGCCTCAGCTCGAGAGGTCGAGGAAGAGCGAGCCGCCTGGGCGCCGCTGCGAGTAGAACCGCTCGCGCTGCGCCGCCGCTTCCCGGGCTTCCTCACAATCCTTGCAGCGTACTGCAAAGGGCAATGCCCTCAGGCGCTGCTGCGAGATCTCGTCTGCGCACTCGAAGCAGTTGCCGTAGGTGCCGTCCTCGAGACGACGCAGCGCTTCGTCGATGCGCTGGAGCGTCTCGGCCTTCATCTGGATGAGCGCGAAGTCGATGTCGTCCTGGATCGTCGCGTCGGAAATGTCGCCCATCTCGACGGGCTGCATGATACCGCCGGCACCTTCGACGCGCACATCCTTCATCTTGGAATTGACTTCGCTGACGATCTCGCGCCGCCGGTCTTCGAGGATGTGACGGAGCTCTTCGTAACGGGCTGTATGAGAAACCTTGGTGGCTGTCCGGGTCTTTTTCGTCATGGTACCGCTCCTTCGACGCCGGCGTCCGCGAGACGCGAGCGATGCACTGTGGATGCAAGAGCCTGTCCAACCGTTTCAACGGATGAGCCAGCCCCTCCAGGAGGGCGATCGCCGCGCCGTTTGAGGCGGATCCGACCGACACCTCGACCGCATTGCACGGGGCGCCCGCCTCCCCATTGGGGATCGTGGACACCTCGTCAGGCCCGAAACTCTTGACTGTGTAAGGGTTACGCTATTCGTGCCTGAATCGTGCACGGGGCATCCCTCCCGTGCATTGGACCTTTAGACGCCGCAAACGTCGCGGCGGTTCGTGCCGTCGCACGGTGTCGCCAGAACGGGACGATGCGGTGCATTTCGCGACACCGGCGACGACGGTGGCGCCAACGCCGCGCGAGCGTGTATACTCTCGGGTTCCGGCCTGTCGCGGCCGGCCGAGCAAGGTATCCAAGGAATCTCTCATGGCGATGCGGTGTGAAGTGTGTGGGAAGGGTCCGGCGTTCGGGCGCAATGTGAGCCATGCGCACAACGTGAGTCCCCGGCGGTTCAATCCGAATCTGCAGACGGTCAGGGCCGTGGTCAACGGCGCCAGCAAGCGCGTCAAGGTCTGCACGCGCTGCCTGCGCGGCGGGAAGATCGTCAAGGCTGCCTGATCGAGCGCCGATGTCGCGCGAGACCATCTCGACGCCAGGCGCACCGGCGGCCATCGGCCCGTACGCACAGGCCGTCCGCGCGGGGCAGTTTCTTTTCCTTTCTGGGCAAATTCCCCTCGACCCGGCCACCGGCCAGGTCGTCGAGGGAGACGTGTCGGTGCAGACCGCGCGCGTGCTCGACAACCTGGCCGCCGTCCTCGACGCCGGCGGGGCGTCGTTCGCCTCGGTCGTCCGGACGACCATCTTCCTGGCCGACATGAACGACTTCGCCGTGGTCAACGAGGTCTACGGCCGCCGCTTCCCGGCCAATCCGCCGGCCCGTGCCACCGTCCAAGTGGCTCGCCTGCCACGGGATGTCCGCGTCGAGATCGACGCCATCGCCTACCTCGGCTGACAACCGACTCCCCAGGTTTCCCCCCTGACGCCTGCCGATGATGAGGGTCTGACCCCAATTCACGGTTTGCGAAAGCGGGTTTGCAGATTGCGTCCGGAATTCTCACGCCGGACAGAATTTTTGCCCAATTCGGGTCTGACCCGAATTGGCGGCAACGCGGATGAGAACGGGGAAAAACGTCAACGAGTGGAGCGCTCGACGTTGAGGACGCCATCGACGCCGCGGAGCGACTTGATCACCTTCTCGAGGTGCTTGAGGTCGTTGATCTCGACCGTCATGTCGATCCGGCCTTCCCGCTCGTCGGTGGTGGCTTCCATCGTCTTGATGTTGGTGTTGATGCCCGCCACCTTCGAGGACACTTCGGCGAGTATCCCCTTGCGGTCCTCGACCTGGATGGTCAACCGGACGGTATAGGCGGGCGTCGTCGAGTTCTCGCCCTTGTCCCACTCGACCTCGATGCGGCGGTCGGGATCGTAGAGCAGGCTGGTAACGTTCGAGCACGTCGAGGCGTGGACCGACACGCCCTTGCCGCGGGTGATGTAGCCCACGATCTTCTCGCCGCGGATCGGGTTGCAGCACCGCGCGCGGAACACGAGCAGGTCGTCGGCACCGCGGACCTTGATCTTGTCGGCGTCGGCCTTGAACACTCGCTTCACGGCCGAGGTCAGGGCCGAGTCAGGCGCCTTCTCCTTGAGGTCATCCGGGGGGACGATGCGCAGCAGCGCCTGCCGGGGCGCGATGCGGCCGTAGCCGATGGCGGCAAAGAGGTCATCGATGCGGGGAAGTCCCGACTCGGTGGCGGCCTTCGTGAGCGCGGCCGTGTCGAGCACCGTCTTCAGGTTGACGTCGAAGCGCCGCGCCTCGCGCTCGAACAGCTTCCGGCCAAGGTCGATGCTGCGCGTCTTCTCCTCGTGGTGGAGGAAGTGCTTGATCTTGTTCCGCGCCCGCGACGTCACCGCGAGCGAGAGCCAGTCGCGCGACGGCTTGTGGCCGGCCTGCGTCATGATCTCGACGATGTCGCCGTTCTTCAACCGCTGCCGCAGCGGGACCATCTTGCCGTTGATGCGTGCCCCGACGCAGGCGTGCCCGACGTCGGTGTGCACCATGTAGGCGAAGTCGA
>JAEUQQ010000379.1 GCA_016789685.1 Acidobacteriota bacterium
TACCGCGCACGGTGGGACGCGTGCCTCCTGCCGCTCGAGCTTCGGTATCTGGCCGGCCTGCGCAGCCGCGGGCTTCATCGGCTCGGTGTGTTTGGGGCCGGGGCCGCCGGCCGGGCCCTGGCCGAGCGGTTGACGGACGAGAGGTTCGACGTGGTGACGTTCGTGGAGTCGCAGCCACGCGCCGCGTCGTGCGACGGCCGGCCCATCGTGGCCCTGGGCGTGGTCGCCGGGGCACGGCTCGACGCGCTGATGGCGGCGACGCAGTTCTACTTCGAACTCGAGGCCGTGGTGGCAGCGGCGGTGCCCGGCACCCCGGTGCTGTTTCCTGTCCTCGATTGACACACATCACCGTCGCTCACGCGGGTCGTCCCCAACATGAAACGCTTCGCCAGCATCTTTCCGTTCCTCGAGCACGGCGCCGCCCAGTTGCACATCGGGCGGCTGGTCGCCAACCACGACTTCGTCAAGGCACTGCTGCGGTACGGAACTTGTGACGAGTACGTCTTCAGCGGCCCATCGATCGAGAACCTCCGGACCTTCGAGCAGACGGTCAGGAGGTGGGCCCTGCCGCCCGAACGCCTCGCCGCGATCAGGTGCATGCCCTATGCGGGGTTCTCGCAGGTGCTCGCGCGGGAGGCGATCCATGTGGCGCACGTGGGCGGATGGGGCTACTTCATGCCCGGCCTGCACTACCTGCGGCAGCGTGCCTGCGCGCCCTTCCCGATCACCGGCGTGACGTTCTCGCTCCACGGCCGCGAGGTCGTCGATCACGCGGTGCGCGTCTCGCACGCGGGCATGACCGATGCCGACGCGATCTTCTGCATCTCGCGCGACGGGCGCGAGGTGATGCGCCGGTTGCTCGATGGCGCGGCCGCGATCACCAATCGCGCATGGCAGGGGCAGTTGCTGCGCTTGCCGCTCGGAATCGACGACGATCTGTTCGACGTGCGGGGCGACCGGGTGCGTTGCCGACAGCGCCTCCGGATCCCGGACGAGGCGGTGGTGCTGCTGACGCTTGGACGCATCACCCCGGCGCAGAAGATGGATCTTGGACCGTGGCTGCGCACCGTGGCCCGCGGCATCAGGCCGGCCGCGCACGTCCCCATCGTGGTCGTCCTGGCCGGGGCCGCCTCGCCTGCGGACCTTCGTATGGTCAAGGAACACGTCGATGCCGAGGGCATCGGCGACATCGTGCGGGTTCACGCCAACTTCCCCGCAGACCAGAAGGCGGACCTGCTGGCCGCGGCCGACGTGCTCGTCATGCCGACCGACAACACGCAGGAGACGTTCGGACTCAGTCTCATCGAGGCGCAGGCGGCCGGCGTGCCGATCGTCGCTTCACATTACGACGGCTACAAGGACATCGTCCGCGACGGCATCGACGGGTTCCTGATCGAGACGCTCGGCCTCGAGGTGGATCCTCTCGCCGACTGGTTCGACGTCATGGACGGGAACGTCGCCCAGATCTTCCAGTCGCAGGCAGTGGCCATCGACCTCGACGCGCTGCGGGACGCGGTCGTCCGCCTGGTCAACGATGCCGGGCTGCGGCGGACGATGGGTGAGGCGGGCCGGGTCCGCGCGGCCGCCGAGTTCCGGTTCAGCCGGATCATCGCCCGCTACGAGGAGGCCTGGGATGCCCTTGCCGCACGGGCCGCGGCGCGACCGCCGAGCCTTCCTGTCGCGTCGCCCTGGAATCTCGATCCGGTGACGGTGTTCGGGCACTATCCGACGCGCCGGCTCGAGGCGTGCACCGAGGTGGTGGCGACCGGAATGCCGGCCGACCTCCTGCCCTTCAGCGACGTGACCACCCTGGTCACTCCGCGGCTGTTGGCGACGCTGCTCAGTCTCGCGGCGACACCGGCGAGCGTCGGGCTTCTCCGTGCGGAAGCCGCGCACGACGTGCCACCAACGCTTGATGCGGCACCCGTCGTGGATGCCGCGGTCCTCTGGCTCCTGAAATACGGCCTGTTGCGCCAGGTCAGGGCCGACGGCAACGCCGCCGCGTCGTGACGGCGAGGGCCTCGCTGACGGCGCGCGGGTCGACCGCGTCCGCGCGGGCGCGCTCCTGAAGTCTCAGGCCTGGGTGCCGATTTCCCAAACGGAGCCGAAGGCGCGCGCGTCGGGCGCGGCGCTTCGTCGGTCCGGGTCATGAGCGCACGCATCACCGAAATCTCTCACGCGGCCATCGCGGGATCTCCCTTCTGGTCGGACGACGCCCGTTCGCCCGCGCCCGTCTGGCGCGAGTTCGAGGGCGCGATCGTCGCGACACGGGGCGACATCGACGCGCTGATGGTCGTCTTGTGGGCCTTCGATCCTGCCCTGGCGGGGCGGGCCATGCGGATGGGCGACGCGGCGCTCGAACTGGCGGCGTCGGCCGGCCTGTCTGCCGCGCACGCCCGCCTGGTCCGTGAGGCCGCGTGGGTGCATGACCTCGGCCGCCTCGCGATACCGGCGGAAATCCTCGCCAAACCCGGTGGCCTGACGACTGACGAGATGCTGATCGTCCAGGAGCACCCGGCGCTCGGCGCCGCACTGCTCACCCAGCTCCCGGCACTCCGGCACCTGGCGCCCATTGTGATTGCCGCCCACGAACGATGGGACGGCGACGGATACCCGCGGGGGCTCCGGGGCACGGCCATTCCCGTC
>JAEUQQ010000401.1 GCA_016789685.1 Acidobacteriota bacterium
GGAGGAGCGCCTCGCGCAGTGGGGTGCGACTGATGCCGAGCTGGGCGGCGAGGTCGTTGAGGTCGAGGAAGGCGCCTGGCTGGAGTCCGCCGCTGGCCATCTGCTCGCGCAGGAACTCGTAGACCTGCTCCCGGAGGGATCGCGTCTGCAGTGCCACCGTCCTAATATCTGATATATCAACAAGAAAGCCAAGGCGATTCCCGCGAATCTACCGTTGACCCCCGCTGCGGCCGACCGCGTCGATGCCCGGCCGTCAGTGGCGAGTCTGGCGCCCTCGCCGGGCCCCCTTGCGCGAACGCGGCCCCTTCACGCGAGCCGCCTCGCGGGTCAACCAGTCGAGCGCACCGGCGACCTCCTCGAAGGCGGGTCCCAGCAAGTCAGAGGCCCCAACCGCTTCGTCTGGACTTCCGAAGGTGACGAACGACGGATCGCCGTCGGGTGCCGAATCGGGATCGATGATGAACCGTGCCACATGCGGGTTGCCGCGGATCGCCTCCGACAGCGCCGCTCGAGCCGCCGGCGTGTCACCCTCGGAGCGGAACGCCAGCAGGGCCCGGCAGTACATCCACTCTGCGCTGCCATCGTCTTCGAATCGCCCGAGCAGGGCTCCGGCGGCCTCGTACCGCCCCGCATCGAGGAGCGCCTCGAGCAGGAGGTAGCGGTTGCCCTGGTTGTCATCCGGGTTGAGCGCGAGGAGTCCTTCGTAGTGCCCTATCGCCTCGTCGAACCGGCCGAGCGCCGCGAGCACTTCCGCCAGGCCCGCGCGGGCACGCATGTACGGCCGCGTCGACAGGTCGCCCCAGAAGTGCCCGGCCAGTTCCTCGAAGCCGCGCTCGCCAATCGCCCGGCGGCCCGCATCGACGGCCTTCTCGTACAACACCAGGGCCTCGCCTGGAGATGGCGCGGCCGAGGCGAGGAGGCACCAGGCGTCGGCGCAGGCATCCGACAACGCAAGCGCCCTGCGCGCCAGCACGATGCGACGGCGACCGATGGTTTCATGGGCCTCGTACACCAGGTCCTGGGCCTGTTCGAGCGGCGTCAGTGGCCGACCGAGGCCCGCAGCGGGTGGCGCATCGGGATCGAGGAACCCCGCCTGGCGCGCCGACGCGAGCGCGGCGTTGACCTCGTCGAGCGACCCGAACGCCTGCTGTCCGAGGATTCGCGAGATCCTCGCGTTGGCCTGCTCGGCCAGCAGCGGTCCGCCGAACGACCGCGCCGCCTCGTCCGCGTCGATCCGGGTCTCGGCGAGGATGTCGGGGAGGCTCAGCACCACCGTGACCCGGCCGTCGAACGTCGCAACGTCGCGTTGCCATCGGCCCGCGTCCAGGTCGGTCTCGGTCGTGTCGGCAAATGCCCGCAGGAGCGCTTCGGCCAGCGTGAGCGCGCGCGCGTCGGGCCGACGCACGCCGCCACTGCGCGACATCTCGGCAAACAGCGGATACGCCTCTGGTGCGGCCAGCGGCAACGCATGGGCGTCCCAGGTGTCGAGGTCGGCAAATGGAATGGCGCTGGGCGGATCGAACGTGAGTCCGTACGCCCGGTCGGCACGACGAACGTCGCCGGCCATCAGCTTGTCGAAGGCGGCACGCGTCGGGAAGAACGCGAGCCCGAACTGCTGGCCACCGCCGCCCATCACGCACAGGTGCGACAGCGCCTTCGGCGGAGTCGGCGACTCGACCACCACCAGGTCGTCGTTCGAGAGGTGCTGCCAGATTCGCGCGCGGTGGAAGGCCACGGCCGCATCGGCGAAGGCGCGCAGGCGCTCGACCGTCACGCCGGCGCCGTCGAGGAAGCCGGGCAGCGGGTCACTCTGGCTGGCTTCGAGTTCCCTGAGCGCCTGCTCGACGGCAGGAACGCTCGGTACCACGACCACGCTCGTGCCCGTCGATGCCAGGGCTTCGTCGAGGGCGTCGCGCAGTGCGGGGTCGCGCACCTCGACGCGTGACGGGCGACCGCCGTCGAGCTTGCTCTCGCGCTTCGCGAACTCGATGAGCGCGTCGAGCGCGACCCGGGAGGCCACATCACCTTCGCCGACCACCGCCAGGTGGATGCGGCCACTACGAAGGCTGCACCAGAGCGCCCCTCGCGGCCTCGTCGGCCTCGATGGATCGGCCGGGTTGTCGATCCACATCGGCAGGGCCACCACTCCGCCTTGCCAGAGTTCGTTCGTGCGTTGCGGCAGGAGCCTGAATCTGCCGACTGCGAGCGACGAGGTCGTTCCCATGCCGGTATTCTCTGCCAGGTGTACCGCCAGGCGTACCCCACACACCCGGCGGCCGTCGTCGAGCTTGCCGATTCGGTCACGTCGCTGCCACAGTGGCCGCCCGATGTCGATTCCGGCGCCGCCCGCCCGACTACGTCGCGAGAGCCGGCGTGCGCCGGACGTTGCAGCCACCCAACTCGCCTCCCCTGGCCGGCCCGAGCCACGGACGGCGCCGCAACCAATCGCATGGAGCCCATGACAATGGCACCCAGGAACACCATCTGCCTCTGGTTCGACAAGGACGCGCACGAGGCGGCGCAGTTCTACGCCAGGACGTTTCCCGACA
>JAEUQQ010000418.1 GCA_016789685.1 Acidobacteriota bacterium
CGCGGATCGAGCGCCGGTGTGTCCCACGACTCGCGCAGCGGCATGCCGGAGCCCGCCCACATGAGCGCGAGTACACCGTAGAGCGCCAGCGCCATGCAGGCCAGGTTGACGAACAGCGTCAGCGCCAGGCCCGCGAACTTGCCCAGCACGAACTCGGTCCGCGTCATCGGCTTGGCCAGCAGCGCGTAGATTGATCGCCGCTCCACTTCCTTCGACACCAGACCGATGCCGATGAAGATGGCGATGAACGTGCCGAAGATCGACGTCGCCGCCAGGCCGAGGTCCTTGATGATCTTCACGTCCTGGCCGGCCGTGAGCTGCCCGATGAGCACCGACGCCCCCATCAGGAGGATGGCGAAGGCCACCAGGTTGTAGAGCACCTTGTCGCGGACCGACTCGCGGAAGACGCTCAGCGCAATGCGGACGATCGTGGCGGTCATGGCGTAGCGGGAGCCGTCATTGCGGGCCGAGGCGTTCCCAGTCGGCCGCGTTGACGTGCGAGACGAAGAAGTCCTCGAGCGTGTCGCGCAGCGGCGACAGCGACACGAGGCGGCCGCCCGCGCGGGTGATGGCCTCGACGATCGCCTGCGGCGTCACGTCGGCCGGATAGTCGAGCGCACAGCGGTCGGCGGCAATGGGGTGGAGGGCGCGCGGCGCGGGCGACAGCTGCGCGCGCGCGGCGGCATCGAGCCCCTCGACGACCGCCTCCCATCCCTTGACGCCGAACGGAACCAGGTCGCTGACGGCCCCGGAGGCGACCAGGCGTCCCCGGGCGACGATGCCGACGCGGCTGCACAGGGCCTCGGCATCGCTCAGGATGTGCGAGCTGAAGAAGACCGTCCGGCCCTCGTTGCGCAGGCGCAGGATCAGCTCGCGCACGTCGCGACGGCCGAGCGGGTCGAGGCCCGACATGGGCTCGTCGAGGACGATGAGTTCGGGGTCGTTGATCAGGGCCTGCGCGATGCCCACGCGCTGGATCATGCCCTTCGAGAACTTGCGAAGGGCCATGCGGCGCTCGGCACCGAGCTTCAGCTCGTCGAGCAGCCGCGTGACGCGAGCGTCAGCATCGGCGCCGCGGTAGCCGAAGAGTCCGGCGAAGTAGCGCAGCAGTTCCTCGGCCGTCAGGTAGTCGTAGAAGTACGGGTTCTCGGGCAGGAAGCCGATGCGCCGCTTGACGGACACGTCGCCGGGTGGCCGCCCGAGGATCTCGATGCGACCGCTCGTCGGCGACACCAGCTGCATCAGGAGCTTGAGGGTGGTCGTCTTGCCCGCCCCGTTGGGCCCGAGGAAGCCGTAGACCTCACCGGGCGCCACCGACAGCGTGAGGCCGTCGAGCGCCCGGTACGGCCGAGGTCGCCAGAAACCGACCTTGTAGTCCTTCGTCAGTCCGTCGATGACCAGGGCGTCTGCCATACCACCCCGATGTATCGGACTACTTGCCCGCCTTCTTCAAGGCGTACTCGATGATCGCCTCGAAATAGATCGGCGGGACGCCGCCCTGGATGCGCTTGCCGTTGATGAAGAACGTCGGCGTCGACTTGACCTGCAGCAGGCCGCCGAGGGCCGTGTCGGCCTTGATGCTCTCGATGGTGCTGGCAAGCTTCGCGTCGAAGTCGGTGACGCCCGCGATGTCGCGCGCGGCATTCCTGACGCCCATCGGGGTCACGGTCGCCTGGTTCGAGAAGATCCAGGCCTCGAGCGCGTCGGCCTTGTCGGCGCCCTTCGCCTTGGCCATTCGCATCGCGGCGGCGGCCTCGCACGCGGCCGGGTGCACCTGCTGGGCGACATTGCCGTTGCACTCGGGTTCGAGCGGGAAGTCCTTCATCACGTACTTGACGAGGCCCGGGCGCTGCTTCTCGAACTTCTTGAGGATCGGCGTGTAGTCTTCCCAGGTCTGCTTGCAGGGCGGGCACTGGTAGTCGTTGAACTTGACCACGACGACCGCCGCGCCCCCGGCATCGACCGGCACGATCGCGCTCTGCTGGGCGTCGTACCACTGCTGCACTTCCTTGCGCTGGGCCTCGGTCAGGGCTCCCGTGCCGCTGGCCAGCTGTCCGGCCTCGACGAAGCCGGGCACCACGCGTTCCGCCTGCCCCACGGCCGACGACGCCAGTTGCTGCGTCGGCTCCGGCGTCACCGTCAGCCCTGACGTCAGGGGCCGGTCGCTCTCGCGCGGGAAGAAGGCGATGACCGACCCGGCGCCGGCGATGAGGAGCAGGAACGCGGTCAGCGCCGCCGGCGAGGCGAGCGCGGTGCGGAGGTCACGAAACAGGCGCGAGGGCAATGTGGTCATGGGGAACCGTGTCGCCGCTCCGGCGACGAAAAACACGCCGATCACGGCGATGTAGGTCAACACGCACATCAGGCACACGGTCTTCAGCACGACGAAGGCGCCGTAGGCCAGGTAGAGAATCACCGAGAGCCCGATCGTGGCCCAGGCAAACAGGTAGCCGGGCACGTTGTCGCGCGCCGAGGCCGACCAGCGGTCGATGCCGAGCAGGGTGAGCGCGCCGACGAACCACAACGCGCCGAGGATCGCCACCGGCACGCCGAACATGGCGCCATACGCACTCTGATAGGCCGACGTGCAACTGACCGTCGCGCTGACGTCACAGAAGCTGGCGTAGCTGGCGTCCTGCACCAGCTGGTAGTGCACCCAGGTCGACGCCGAGGCGGCACCCAGACCCAGCAGCGCAAACAGGGCGATCAGGAGGCGAGAACGGTTGGTCATGGCCCGAACAGCCATCTTACCTCGCCCGCGGGCACGGCGTGGCGGGCCGCGCGATACCGCGCCGGCCGGGCGCAACCCGCTGGGCAGGCGGCGACAACCGGGCGACGGGGCGGCGTGGCCGCAGGGTGTCGCGCCCTACTGGATTGGCGACACCGTGCCGACGGCCGTGAACGGCTCGGTCGGGGCCGCCCCCGACGAATCCTGCCAGATGGTGCCGGCCGCGCTCGAGGCAAACCCGCGGTTCCCCGACGTCGGCGATGCCGGGACCCCCGTCGAGTAGTACTCGGTCTGCGGGATGTCACCCGTGCAGTCGGCGGGTCCGGGGAACGCGCCCGTGCCGGGCGCGAGCACGAAGTTGTAGCCCGCCTTGGGATTGAACCCCATGTCGGGCGACAGGAAGTCGTTGGTGACCATCGTGTTGATGTCGACCGAATAGAGGCCCGACGCACAGCTCGTCGAGTAGTTGGTCTGCCCGCTGTTGATCGCGCGCAGCGAGCCGATCGCCGAGGCCTCGTTGCCCGACGCCTTGGCCGCGACGAGGAACGGGGTCGCCAGCGCCGCCAGGATGGCGATGATGGCCACGACCAGCAGGAGCTCGATCAGGGTGAAACCGCGGGAGTGACGCCGAACCATGACACGTCTCCGGGCGCGCATCCGCGCGCGCGTGGAATCGCTGGGGACTGCAGGCGGTCGGGGGAGCCGCGCGTCAAGAAAAACGGGGATGCCGATCGTCCGGCATCCCCGTCGTGTGGTACCCGGTGCGCGCCGGAAGCGCGCGGGCAGGTCGACTACTGAACCGGCGTCACCTGGGCGCTGGCCACGATCGGGTTGGCAATCGCCGCGCCGGTGTTGTCCTGGAAGAGCGTGCCGCGGGTATCGGTCGCGAACGCGCGCTGGCCCGTCGAGCCCACCGTCAGGGGTTCCGCACCCGACCAGTAGGCGCCGACCGCGTTGCTGCCCGAGCCGTTGCAGGTGTTGGCGGCCAACGTCACGTCGGCCGACCCGACTTCCATCGCGAGCGTCACTTCATAGCCGCTCTTGTTCACGCCCACGGCGCTCGTGTTGCTCGGGTTCGCGGGGTCGAGGTCGGGGCTGACGAAGCCAGCCGTCGAACCCACCGGCGCGAGCACGAGGTCGGCCAGGTCCTGCGCGAAGCCGCCGTTGGCGCAGCTCGAAGCGTAGGTGCTCTGGGCGCTGTTGATCGAGCGCAGCGACCCGATGGCCGACGACTCATTGCCCGACATGCGGGCGCGGAGGAGACCCGGAACCGCGATGGCCGCGATGATGCCGATGATGGCGACAACGATCAGCAGCTCGATGAGCGTGAAACCCTTGGTGTTCTTCTTCATGTGTCCGTCTCCTCTGTGGTGAACCCGTGTGGTGAACGTTCGTCCTGTCCTTCGCCAGGCCGATGCGGCGTCCAGCTATGCGCCGCGCCGGACGCCCGTCTATGTGCAACCGCGGTGCCAACCGCAGCGCGCGCCAGGACGATCGCCGAAACCCGTGTGGGGATTGACCTTGTGACCCCAAGTGGCCAGAATCCCAGAAGTTGCGGTACGCCCATCTTCGTCACCGCTGACAATCAATGTCAATGACGACTGACAGGAAGTGTCAGTCGGGCGACATCGCGGCCTGCCGGGCGACGCCACGCCGACTCTCATGACACACCGCGCAACCGCCGGCGGTGACGAACGGGAGAACCAAAGGGGCCTGTCGCCGGTATACACCCTGCGGCGACCACCGCCTGCGTCACGCAGGCCCCGGCTGCCCCGCCTCTCCTCATGACCCCGCTGCCCGTCCATCGCCCCGACCCGACGCCGACCAACGAACGCCCCAGAGTGTCAGACGACCAACTGGCGGCGCCGGTCGAGTTGCACGACACCTGGGCCAGGATCGTCGGCATCCCGTTCTTCGGGCTCGTCATCCCGCACACCACCGGCCTGTTCGGCGCGTTGCAGGTGACCGACTGGCGCTACTGGGCCGGGCTCGCCTGGTGCGTCGTCCTCTCGGCCGTGGTCTGGCAGGGCAACCGTGCCCTGCTCCTCAGGCAGCGCCGCCGCCACGACTGGTACGCCGACCCCGTCCGCAAGATCCTGCGCCAGACCGGCGCCAGCATCGCCTTCACCGTGCCCGTCACGCTCGCCATGCTGGTGGCCTGGCTGTGGCTGTCGGGCCTCGCACTCGACTGGACCGCCATCCGGCTCACGACCGGCGTCGTCGCCCTGAGCGTCCTCGTCATCAGCCACGTCTACGAGGGCATCCGCCTCGTGCAGCAGCGCGAGAGCGATCAGCTCAAGGCGGCCGAACTGCGGCGCGCCAGGGCCGAGGCCGAACTGGCCGCGCTCAAGAGCCACGTCGACCCCCACTTCCTGTTCAACGCGCTCAACGCCCTCATCGCGCTGATCGATCGCGATCCCGACCAGGCCCGCACGTTCACCGAGGGGCTCGCCGAGGTCTATCGCTACGTCGTCCAGGTGCGCGACCGCGACCTCGTCGGCCTCGACGAGGAGCTCGAAGTGGCCCAGGCCTACGCCGACGTGCTCGCCCTGCGCTTCAACCAGCAGATCGCCCTCGAGGTGATCGAGGACGTGCCGGCCACCGGGGTGATGGTCGTGCCGATTTCGCTGCAGGTGCTGGTCGAGAACGCGGTGAAGCACACGCGCATGCCCGAAGGGATGGAACTCCACATCCGCATGCGGGTCACCGACGACGCCATCGAGGTCAACAACGTGCGCCGCGGCAAGCGCCAGCAGTGGCCTTCGACGCACGCCGGCCTGGTCAACCTCGACGAGCGCTGTCGCCGCATCGTCGGCCGCGGCATCGAGATCCTCAGCGACGACCGGGAGTTCACCGTGCGCGTCCCGGTGATCGAGCGGACGCTGCGGGCGACTTGACCGGCCGGCCGCCCATCCATCCGCCCCCACCGCTTACCGCACGACGTTGTACTCGAGCAGCACGATGCCCGACCGGTCGTAGGTCCGCTGCCCGGCGAGGGCGAGGGTGAGCGGCGCGCCCGGGGGAATCAACGGCACGCCGGCGCGCAGCAACACCGGGACGACAGCGATCTCGACGCGATCGACCAACCCCAGCGCGGCGAGGCTCGCGAACAGCGCGCCACCGCCGAACAGCCAGATGTCCTTCTGCGACGAGCGCTTCAGGTCGGCGACGGTCGCCGCGAGGTCGGAGCCCTCGTCGATCCGGACGCCCGGATGGGCCGAGGGCGGCAACGTCCGCGACACCACGCAGGTGGCCAGGCCGAAGGCGCCGCCCTGGCCGACGTTCCCCTGCGCGACGAGCCCCTCGAACGTCGTGCGCCCCATCAGGAGCGTGTCGAACTGCGCAAACAGGGCGCCGAAGTCGATGTCGGGGTCCATGGGGATCCAGTCGTAACCGCCGTCGGCCGTCGCGATGAAGCCATCGAGGCTTGCGGCCACCTGGTACCGCACACGGGGCTCGTGAGGGGATGTCTGCGCCATGTCTACCTCTGGACCACTGTACCTGACCGGCCTGCGAGGTCCGGGACCGGTCGCGTGGGCCCGGGACGGGCCGACGAGGCCACGGCGGGTCGAACACCTCCCGCCCCCCGCGCGGGGCCATCACCACACCGGCGCCGCGTCGTCCGGCTCGTCCCAAATGACAGCCGCTTCACCCTCCGGGTGGTATCATCCATCCTGCTCAGAAGTGTTCCCGTGACCATGTCGCGAGTCTGAGGTTGTTCTGTTTGCAAGGCCTTCAGGAGGATCTTTCCATGGCAAGGCTCCTTGTCCACATAAGACGACGTGTGTTCGTTCCCGCGCTGCTGGCCCTGCTGGCCCTGCCGGCGATGGCTGGCGCGCAGGGCACCCTCGGCAGTGTCGCCGGCGTGGTGCGTGACGCGTCTGACGCAGTGCTCCCCGGCGCCACGGTGACCCTGTCGAACCCGGCGACCGGATTCAGCCAGACCGAGATCGCCAACGAAATCGGCGCCTTCAACTTCCCGCAGCTCGCGGTCGGCACCTACAAGCTGACGGTCGAGCTCGAGGGATTCAAGACGGCCAACTACGACAACGTGGTGATCAACGTCGGCCAGACGTATTCGGTGAGCGCGAAGCTCGAGATCGGCGCGCGGACCGAGGTCGTGCAGGTCACGGCCGGCGAGCTGCTGGTCAAGACGTCGACGCCCGAAGTCTCGTCGGTCGTCATGCAGAAGCAGGTGCTCGAGATTCCGCTGGCCAACCGCGACGTCACCAACCTGATCAAGGCGCAGGCCGGCGTGGCGGGCATCTCGAACCGCTCGAACACGACGATCAACGGCGGCCGCCCCACGTGGACGCAGGTGACGCTCGACGGCATCAACATCCAGGACAACTTCATCCGCACGAACTCGCTCGACTTCCTGCCCAACCGCCCCAACTCCGACAACGTCGCCGAGTTCTCGATCACGACGTCGGTGTCGGGCGCCGACTCGGCGGGCGGTGCGACGTCGGTGCGCATGGTGACCCCGTCGGGCACCAACACCTTCCGCGGCAGCGTGTTCGAGTTCAACCGTGACTCGAAGTTCTCGGCCAACTCGTTCTTCAACAACGCGTCGCGCGTGGCCAAGCCCGAACTCTCGCGTCACCAGTTCGGCGGGCGCCTCGGCGGCCCCATCGTCAGGAACCGCCTGTTCTTCTTCGCCAACTACGAGGGCTTCCGCCAGGAGACGCAGACGTCGCAGAACCTGACGATCCCGGCCAACGCCGACTTCCTGAACGGCGTGTACCGGTACGTCGACCTCACCGGGCAGGTGCGGTCGGTCAACGTGATGCAGTTGACTGGGCTGCCCGTCGACACGAAGCTGCGCCAGCAGTTCCTGTCGCTGCTGCCGGCCGCCTCGAACGTCAACAACTTCGACGTCGGCAACTCGAGCGCGAGCCGTTCGCTGAACACGGCAGGCTACCGCTTCAACCAGACCGACCTCAACAACCGCGACCAGTTCACGTTCCGCCTCGACTACACGATGACCGACAAGAACCGGTTCGAGGGCGTGTACAGCTACTTCAAGGAGACCGACGACCGCACCGATCTCGACCGCATCAGCCCGGATCGTCCCTTGGTCTATACCTCGTCGGATCCGAAGCGCTATGCGCTGGCGTGGCGGTGGATCGGCTCAGCGAACTTCCAGAATGAACTGCGCTACGGCGCAAACCTGGCACCGGTACAGTTCGAGAGCGACTGGGACTACGAGAGCGTGGGCGTGCTCTACAACACGAACCTCTCGTTGACCAACCCGGTGGGCGGCAACGGCACGGCGGCAGGTTTCATGCCGCAGGGCCGCTACACCAACACCTACCAGTTCAGCGAGAACGCCAACCTGATGTGGGGCAATCACCAGATTCAGGCGGGCGGCAGCTGGCAGCGCAACCGCGTGAACCCCTACAACTACGCGGGACGCTACCCGACGGTGACGCTCGGCTTCAGCTCGACGGCGCCAGCGGGCGTGCAGCTGACCAGCGCGATGTTCCCTGGCGGCATCAGCGCGGCCGACCTGTCGAGCGCCAACGCGATGGCTGCGATGCTCGGTGGCATCGTGTCGTCGGTGGCGCGGACCTTCCAGGTCGAGAATGCGACCTCGGGCTACGTGCCAGGGATTCCGGCGAACGAGCACTACACGCTCGACAACGTCGCGGTGTACCTGCAGGACAATTGGCGGTGGAAGCCGAACTTCACCGTGCGCGCGGGCGTGAAGTGGGAATATTACAGCCCGCTGCGCGAAGACGACAACCTGGGCTTCCTGCCGGTGATCAACGGATCGTTCGCAGACACGATGCTCAACCCGGCGACGACGGTGACGTTCGTCGACGGCGATTTCTGGAAGAAGGACCTGAACAACTTCGGCCCGACGGTCGGCTTCAGCTGGGACGTGTTCGGCGACGGCAAGACGGCCGTGCGTGGCGGCTACTCGCTGACGTTCGTCAACGAGGAGTCGGTGACGGTGGGACGCTCGGCGGCACGCGGCAACGCGGGCCTGAGCAGCGCGGTGACGCTGAGCAACCAGTACGCGACGGTCAACGGCGGCGTGCCGCTGCCGGCGACGCCGACCTTCCTGTCGTCGCGCACGCTGGCCAACCAGATGGCGCTGAGCGCGACGGGCGTCCTGTGGGGCGTCGATCCCGACATCCAGGCCCCGCACGTGCACCAGGTCAGCATCGGCATCCAGCGTGAGCTGCCGTGGGCCCTGGCCGCCGAGGCGCGCTACGTGGGCACCTTCGGGCGCGACATCTGGCGCGGCACCGACTACAACCAGATCCAGATCAGCCCGGCGTTCCTCGCCGACTTCAACCGCGCGCGGCAGAACGGCTACCTGGCGCAGGCCGCCGGCCTGGCGTTCAACCCGAACTACAACGCCGCGGTCGCCGGCAGCCAGCCGCTGACGGTGCTGCCGTCGTTTGGCCTCAACCTGGCGACGGGCACGGCGCTGACCAACATCCAGACCAACCAGGTGGCGGGTCTCGCCGACTTCTTCGTGACCAGCCGCGCCGCCGGCGCCCTCGGCACGTTCATGCAGAACTCGGGCATCTACGCCGCCCAGGGCATCTCGAACGGCGGCTTCAGCGACTACAACTCGCTGCAGCTCGAGCTGCGCCGCCAGTACCGCAACGGGCTCTTCGGGCAGATCAACTATACGTTCGCGCAGTCGAACACCAACTCGGCGGGCACGGCCCAGAACCGGTTCGAGGCGTTCATGGACAACCTGCGGCCGGAACTCAACACCGGGCGCTCGGTGTTCCACGTGACGCACGTGGTGAACGCGCAGGCCATCTTCGAGCTGCCGTTCGGCGAAGGACGCCGGTTCCTCAACCGGGGCG
>JAEUQQ010000446.1 GCA_016789685.1 Acidobacteriota bacterium
GAGCGACACGAGCACCACCTGCTCGATATCGTCGGCGAGGCGCGACGCGTCCGGGCCGGCGGCGCGCCTGATGGCATGGCGGATCAGGCGGCCGTAGTCTCTGACGAGCGCATCGAAGCGGGCGTCGGGATGCGAGACGTCCATGGACAGGGCTGGGGCATTGTAGCCCCCGGGGCGACCGTGCAGACGATCGACGTACACAGCACGGGCCCGGTCGTCGCCGTGACGGCCGGGCCCGGATGTTCCTGGGCACGCGTGCGTGGGCGCGCGCGAGTCGAAGGACCTACCGCGGGATGAAGTTCTCGAGGATGCGCTGGCGCGGCACGATCGGCTTGCCCGAGAACTGGGTGCGCCGCGTCTCGACGGCTTCCTCGTACGTCGGGCCCGCATCGGGATCCTGGTAGAAGATGCCCGTGTAGAGCGTCGACCCGTACGCCTGCGCGAGGTCCATCGCCTTGATCCGGTTCGTCGGATCGTGGCCGACCGAGGCCAGGCTCGTCATCCCGGCCTTGTGGGCCTTGAGCTGCTGGTCGGGCTGTCCGAACGTGATGCAGGGTGACTGCACGTTGACGAACGAGAACCCCTTGAAGCGGATCGCCGCCTCGATGAGCGTCGAAAGCCCCGCCATGTCGGCCGGCGTCCCTTGCGCCACGAACCGCGCGCCGTAGCCGAGGACGTAGAGCAGCGGGTTGACCGGATCCTCGAGGCTGCCGAAGACCGACGACGCGGTGTGCAGGCCGCGCGGCGAGGTCGGTGACAGTTGGCCCTTGGTGAGGCCGTAGATCTGGTTGTCCATCACGATGTACGTGATGTCGAGATTGCGCCGGATGGCGTGCGGGAGGTGTCCGCCGCCGATCGAGAAGCCGTCGCCGTCGCCGCCCGCCGCCAGGACGAGGAGTTCCGGATGCGCCAGCTTGATGCCCTGCGCAATCGGCAGGGCGCGGCCGTGCACGCTATTGAAGCCGTAGGCCGTGGTGTAGCCGGGAATGCGGCTCGAGCAGCCGATGCCCGACACGAACGAGATCTCGTGCGGCGCCCGGCCGATGGCCGACAGCGCGCGATAGATCGACTGCAAAACGCCGAAGTCGCCGCAGCCGGGGCACCAGATGGGCTTGAGGTCGCTCTTGAAATCCGCCACCGCGAAACTTGCGCACGTGCTCATGGTTCAGTCCCTCGTGTCACCGTGTGTGCTGTGTCCACCACGTCGGGCCGCACCGCGTGCGGCCTCGCGCGTGCGCCTCAGTCGATCGCGGGTTCGTGGTTGCCTGACTGGTTCCGCTGTGCCGCCATGGCGATGTCGCGCAGCCGCTCGGCAATCTCGACAGGCGTGAACGGGTTCGACCCGCTCCGCGCCCACGACTCGACGCTGCGCGGCACGTCCACGTACATCCGGAGGACGCGGTAGAGCTGCCCCTGGTGCGACTGCTCGACGACGAATCCCCCGCGCAACGACGCGAAGAACTCATCATAGACCTGCTGGGCGATCGGGTAGATCAGGCGCGGCACCAGCAGCTTGGCCGACACGCCGAGCTGCTCGGCCTGCCGCAGGCCCTCGCGCGCGACGCCCGACACGCTGCCCCAGCTGACGACCCCGATGGCCGCCTTGGGATCGCCGAACACCTCGAACAGGTCGCGCCGCGACTTGAGCGGGCTGAGCTTCTTGATGCGCTTCTCGTTCATCCGCGCGTGGATCGCCCCGCTCGCCGTGGGCGCGCCCGCCTCGTTGTGCTCGATGCCCGACGCGAGGTAGTTGCCGCCCGGCATGCCGGGCTCGCTGATCGGGCTGACGCCCGACTCGGTCATCGCGAAGCGCTGGTAGTGCTCGAGTTCGAGCGAGGTCGGCTTGCGGCGCTCGATCAGCGTGAAGCGCGAGGTGTCGATCAGGTCGACGACTTCCTTCCGCTGGCCGATGTCGCCGTCAGACAGGATGATGACGGGCGTCTGCAGTTCCTCGGCGATGTTGAACGCCTCGACCGTCGTCGCGAACATGTCGGCCACGGTCGTCGGCGCCAGCACCGGGCGCACCGCATCGCCGTGCGCCGAAAACGCCGCCTGGAACACGTCGGACTGTTCGCTCTTGGTCGGGATGCCCGTCGACGGACCGCCGCGCTGCACGTTGACGCACACCAGCGGCAGTTCAGCGATCGTCGCCAGCCCGAGGATCTCGCTCTTGAGCGACATGCCCGGCCCCGACGTGGCGGTCATCGCCTTCTTGCCCGCGAACGACGCCCCGACGACCGCGCCGACGCCCGCAATCTCGTCTTCGGCCTGGAACACGACGCCGCCGTACTTCCACAGCTCGCGGCCGAGGTACTGCATGATCTCGGTCGATGGCGTGATCGGGTAGCCCCCGAAGAACGAGCATCCGGCGAAGATCGCGGCCGCGCCGCACATCTCGTTGCCGTCGGTCAGGATCTTCGGCGAGGCGTCGGTGCCCAGCGGCGCCAGCGGCTGCGCCTCGGCCAGCGGATGCGCCTCGGCGTACTCGCGCCCGGCCAGGAACGCCCGCTCGTTCTGCGCGAGCACGTCCTCGGACTTCTTCGAGAACTTCTTCCGGATGCCCGTCAGCAGCGCATCGGGAATGAACCCGAACCAGCCCGCCATCAACCCGAGCACCACGGTGTTCTTGGCCTTCTCGGTGCCGGCGACCTCCTTGGCGATCTTGGCCACCGGGGCAGGCACCATGGCGGCCGGACGCACGCCGCCGAACTTCGGCCCCTCGGGGCCCACGGGATGGTCGGCCTCGTAGATCACGATGGTCTTGGGCCCGACCGGCAGCTCGGCGCCGAACCTGAAGAAGTCGTCCCAGTTGAGCGCCACGGCCACGTCGAGCGTGCCGGCCACCGTGAAGACCTCGGCCTTGGCCACCCGCAGCTTGAACGAGGACTCGCCGCCGCGAATCTGCGGCCCGAAGCTCTTGGTGAGGATGGCGTGATAGCCCGTCAGGGCCGCCGCGGTGATGAGCGAGTCGCCGGCGGAGATGACGCCGTCGCCGCCCGCGCCCGCCATGCCGATCAGGATGTCGTCGCTGGTCATTATTCCCTCAACAGTTGGAACCCATGACGCC
>JAEUQQ010000454.1 GCA_016789685.1 Acidobacteriota bacterium
CAAGGCGTTCGTGGCGCAGGCCCAGAAGCTCGTCGCGCAGGGCAATGCGTTCGAGCTGCTGCCCGGGTTGCGCGTCAACGGCGCCCTCGCGGTCGGCGAGAACCTCGCGGACGTCGGCGGCCTCTCGCTCGCGTTCGAGGCGCTGACGGCATACCTTGCGACGCACCCCGACGCGGCGCGCCCGATCGATGGCCTGACACCGCAGCAACGGTGCTTCCTGGCATGGGGCCAGGCGTGGGCCGACAAGGCGAAAGAGGGCTGGCTGCGTCAGGTGACGCAGACCGACGCGCATCCGCCGGGCCGGTATCGTATGCTGGCGCCGGCCCAGCACGAGAAGGGGTTCTTCGACGCGTTCGGCATCACGCCGGGCGACCCGACCTGGCGTGCCGGGAGAGACCGCGTCGCCATCTGGTAGTGCGACGTCCGCGCGACGTCGGACCGCGATCGCCAGCGCGATCGTGACCCGATGCCCGGCGCCAGGGCGCCCGTCTGGCACCGCGCCTCCCCTGGCGTCGGTGACGGCGGCGCCCGCGCCGGGCACCGCACGGAGTGGCGAGCGGCGACCGGTGAACTGGCGTCAGCGGGCGGCTGATGGCGTTCACCGCGAGCATCATCGGGTCTGGTGCCGTCGAACGGCCGACGCGAAACGCGGTCTGGTGCACGCCCGCAAGGGTCGACCCCTGGATCGTGTCGCCACCATCGACAAGCAACACGTTCGGCGTTTCGCTGCGAACCTGTTCGATGACCGTCGCGGCAGCCGCACGACCCCGCGTCGCACGCTTGCCGGTGAAGTAGTCGTGCGGGTAGATGAGACCGTGCATGCCGGTCGTGGCCAGCACTGTCACGGTGACACATCTGGCTGGAGCCAGCGGCCTGACCAACGGGGCGAGCAACAGGCACAGGAGCGTGGACGTCCGGCCGAGTTCGAGCGGGAGTCTTTCGACGCGTTCGGGATCAAGCCCGGCGACCCACCTGGCGTGCAGAGGAGGTCCGCGTCTCCCAATGGTAGTTCGACGTCAACGCAACGTCCTGCACCACGCGTCGCCTCGCGCAGGTCAGCGCGGCCCACGCACCACACTCCATACGCAGCGACGATCAGCGAATGGTGGTGGTCACCGGCCGCCTGCCCGGGGCAGTGCGCCGCTGAAACGGCGTGCGCTGGTGCGGCATACTGTCCCAGCATGCGCGTGTCTCGACCTGCACCTGGGCCGAACGCCCTGCTACCCGACACCACTTCGAGGGCAACCCGATGCCGGAGCTCCGAATCGCAGTTCGCCGCCTGATGCGCCGGCGCGGCGCCAGCGCCGCGTCAGTCATCACGCTCGCCTGCAGCATCGGCGCGGCCACACTGGCGTGGTCACTCGTGTCAGCGGTCCTGATCCACCCGTTGCCGGTGGCCTACGCCGACCGGCTCGTGGTGGTCGGCACGGGCGACGATGCCCGACACGTCAGGAATACGTTCAGCTATCGCGTGCTTCCTCTCGTGCGTGATGCCAGTGCGTTCGAGCAGGTCGTCGCGACGTGGACGCCGTACGAGCGGCTGACAGCGACGCACGATGGCGTGTCGGTCCGGGTCACGGTCGCGTTCGCGTCGCACAACGTCTTCTCGACGCTTGGCGTCGGGATTCCTCTCGGTCGCGGCTTCGCCGAACAAGACGACCGGCGGGGCGCAGCCCCCGTCGCGGTCATCACCGATCGCCACTGGCGGCGGGCCTTCGGTGCCGACCCGTCGGTGATCGGACGCACCATGACGCTTGGCGACACGCCGGTGACGGTCATCGGGGTGTCCGCCCCAGGCTTCGACGGAGTCGACCTCGCCTCGTCGGCGGATCTCTACCTCCCCTTCCACACCATCGCCGACGTTGGCTCGCCGTTGACCAACTACTTCGCGGACGACGACCACGTCAGCAGCCCGACGTGGGGCCTCCGCCTTATTGGCCGAATCCGCGAGGGTGACCGCGTCGCGCAGGTCCTGGCGAGACTGCCAGCCCTCCAGGTCGAGCGAAGTGGCCCGCCCGCGCGCGTCGTCCTCACCGCGATCAACATCGCGGCATTGCCGGAGTCGGCCCGCCCCGCCATGGCGCGGTTCAGTTCGCTGCTCCTCGCCTCGGTCGCGCTGCTGTTGCTCATCGGCTGCGGAACGGTGGGTATGCTGCTGCTCGTGCGGACCGAAGCCCGCCGCGGGGAGTTCGCGGTGCGGCTCGCGCTGGGAGCCTCGGTGCCACGGCTCGTCAAGGGCGTCGCCATCGAAGCCGCGATCCTGGCGATGGCGGGCGCGCTGCTCGCCATCCCTGTACTGTGGTGGCTCAACGCCGTCACGGGAGCGTTCGACCTGCCCGGCGGCGTCAACGTCGGGCGGCTCGGCCTCGAACTCGACCGCCACGTGCTGGTGGCCTGGCTGTGTGCAACGGCCGCCGCGCTGACCGTCATCATGGCGACCGCGAGTGCCGCCGGATTCGCGACTGGCTCGGCCCGGTCGCCGCGCGAATCCGGCCTTGGCGCACGCGCGCGCAGCGTTCCCCGCCGTACGCGCGCGATTCTCGTCGCGGCGCAGGTCGCGGTGGCCCTCGTACTGCTTGCCGGCGCGACGTTGTTCGTGAAGAGCCTGCAGGCCGCACTCGCCCTGAACCCAGGTGTCGGCATGGATCGCGTATTGGCCGCCGAACTGTCGCTTGCCTCGTACGGGTACGACGCCGCACAGGCCAACGCGTTCTTCGACGACCTCGGCCGACGTATCGGGGCGCACCCTGCCGTCGCGTCGGTCTCGTTCGGTGCCGATGCGGGCGGGATGTCGCCGCACGGCTCGCTCGACGTGGAAGGGCAGCCGCGCCGTTTCGCCACGATGGTCCGCTTCATGACGGTGGACTTGCGGTACCTTGCGACCATGGGAACTCCGGTGGCCGCGGGGCGCGGCTTCACTGAGGCAGATGTCGCCGGTGCCCCGCTCGCCGCGGTCGTCAGCGCGTCGTTCGCCCGCCAGCTGGCCGGCGGGCGAGGCGCCATCGGTCAACGCATCACAAAGCCCACCCGCAAGCCCGGCGGCGCGCCCGACGTCGTGACGGTCGTCGGGATCGTGCCAGACGTGATCACGAACGTGGGGATCCTGGAACCCCTCACGATGTACTTCCCGATCACACAGGGCGGCGCAGGGACCGAGCGTGCCGTGTTCGTCAGGACGATTGGCGATGGCGATGGCGTACGGCAGGAACTCATCGCCACACTGCGATCGATGGATGCGCGCATCGCAGTCCCGCCGATCCACACGCTCGAAGAACGCATCGCGCGGCAGATGGGACCGCAACGCTTGGGGTCCGCCGTCCTCGGCATCCTCGGCGGGATCGCGCTCCTGCTGTCGATGCTCGGCGCGTACGTCGCGGCGGACTCGACCGCGACCCTGCGGATGCACGAACTGTGCATCCGCAGCGCGCTCGGCGCAACGCCAGGCCAACTCGGGGCGCTGCTGTTGCGCGACAATGGCTACCTCGTCGGCGCGGGCGTACTCGCCGGTCTCGCGCTGACGTGGATCGCGGCCGGCACGATACGCGCGTTTCTCTTCGAGGTGCAGCCACTCGATCCGTTGACGCTGGTCGGCGTCACCTCAGCGGTGATGGTGGTGACAGTAGCTGCGGCGCTCGGGCCCGCGTGGCGGGCCGCGCGACTTGACCTTCCGCGCATGCTCAGGCACGAGTAGCGCTCGACGCGGCCCGGCCTCGCGCGCCGAGGCGCGGCCCGCGGCCGCGGCGCCGCCGTGAAGTCGTCGCCGTCCGCCATGCGGCAGCGTCGTACACGCAGCGCGCGTACTTCTTCGAACTCGTGTTCGAGTTCGTGCTGCCCGCCGTGCGCTGAGTCGCCGACGGTTGCGCCGTCACGTGTCCGTCATGTGGCGGTCGCGAGCCCGCCCCACTACCCACGCGCCGGGAGTATGATCGCGGCGCTGCCATGCGCACACACGCCGCTTCGCCTGCCGCCCTGCTCGTCGTCTCGATCGCGTTGGCGACGATGGTCGCGCCAGCCGCCCTCGCCGCAGACGCGACACCCCCGCCGTCGCGATTGCGCTTCGCGGTGTCGGTCCCCGCGGCGCGGAGCACCCAACCGCTCGATGGCCGGATCATCCTCGTCGTCTCGAACAACAACGAGCGCGAGCCGCGCTTCCAGAACGACGTCTACGACCCGCGGACGCAGCTCTCGTTTGGTATCGACATCGCGCAGCTCGCGCCGGGCGCGGCCGCCATCATCGACGACTCGGCCATCGGCTATCCGCTCGAGCGCATTGGCCTGATTCCGCCCGGCGAGTACTGGGTGCAGGCCGTCCTCCACAAGTACGAGACGTTCCGCCGTGCCGATGGCCACACGGTGAAGCTGCCGATGGATCGCGGCGAGGGCCAGCATTGGAACCGGGCACCCGGGAACCTGCTCAGCTCGCCGACGAGGGTGCGCGTCGACCCGCGCAGCGACGACGTGATCCGGATCTCGCTCGACGCCGAGATCCCGCCGCTTCCGGAGCCGGCCGACACGAAGTACGTGAAGTACGTGCGGATCCAGAGCGAGCGATTGACGAAATTCTGGGGACGCCCGATGCACCTCGGCGCGATCGTCGTGCTCCCCGAGGGCTTCGACGAGCATCCCGACGCGCGTTACCCGCTGATGGTCAATCACGGTCATTTCACGCGCGAGTTCCGCGGGTTCCCGCCGGATCCCGCTGCCCCACCCGGGCGGCGGCCGGTCAGCACCCAGTTCTTCAGGGAATGGACGGGACCCGGATTCCCGCGGATGATCATGCTGCTCATCCAGCACGCCAACCCGTACTACGACGACTCGTACGCGGTGAACTCGGCAAATGTGGGGCCGTACGGCGACGCAATCAACGAGGAGCTGATTCCCTACATCGAGAAGCGGTTCCGCGGGATCGGCCAGGGGTATGCGCGCGGTCTCTTCGGCGGATCGACCGGAGGATGGGAGGCGCTCGCCTCGCAGATCTTCTATCCCGACAACTACAACGGCGCGTGGGGCGCCTGCCCTGACTCGGTCGACTTCCGCCAGTACGAAGCCATCAACATCTACGACGAGAAGAACGCGTTCTACATCAACAGCGACTGGAAGAAGACCCCGCATCCCAACGGCCGCAATCACCTCGGGCACCTGCAGGCGACGGTCGAAGAAGACGTACGGTGGGAGCAGGTGCTCGGTACGAAGACGCGGTCTGGCGAGCAGTGGGCCGCCTGGGAGGCGGTGTATTCGCCGGTCGGCGCCGATGGCTACCCCGCTCCCATCTGGGACCCGGTGACCGGCGCGATCGATCACGCGGTCGCGGCGTACTGGCGCGAGCACTACGACCTGCGGCACATCCTGCAACGTGACTGGGCGACGCTGGGGCCAAAGGTCCGCGGCAAGATCCACATCGACATCGGCGACATGGACACGTGGTACCTGAACAACGCGGTGTACCTGATGGAGGACTTCCTCGAGAAGGCGACGAACCCGGCGGCCGACGCGGTGGTCGAGTACGGCGACCGCGCCGTGCACTGCTGGAGCGGCCACGACCAGGCCTACTGGTTCAGGAGCCTCGAGAAGCGGATCCTCGAGACGGCACCGAAGGGCGCCGACCTCACGAGCTGGCGCTACTGATCACGGGCACGCGCCTGGACCCGACACCGCCGCGCGCCCAGCGCGGGCCCGCCGGCGTCACCGCAACCGTGTCGCGAGCGCATTGGTGCCCGCTGCCCACCACTGCCCCGCCGCGTCCCAGTACATCGCGCGCTCGACGACGATCGGCGCCGGTGTCGCGCCCTGGCTGTCGACGATCACGCCGAAGCGGCGGTTCCGAGCGCCCGGGAACTCCGCGCCCACATCGACGTTGAAGCGGCTGGACCCCGCAACCGCGAACGTCCGCGCGACGTGCGTCGCATCGTCGAAGACGACAGTGACCTCCACGCTGGCCTGCTGCGGCGACGTGTTGGCGAGCAGCACGTACGTCTCCACGCCCCGCGCGCCGCCCACCTCGCCATCCGCGAGCGCCCACGTCGTGCCGGTGGCGGTCGATCCCGGCGAGTTGTGCGCTTCATACCACCCCGGATCCGGCCACCACAACGCCCGCTCGACGATGACCGGCACGCCATTGCTCGAACGGATCCTCGTCGACACCGCCGTGTCGGCGAGACGCGTGTCTTCGTGATCGACCCACACCGTGAAGCGCGCGTTGGCCGCCACGGTGTAGTGCTTCGCGACCGTCGTGCCGTCTGGCAACAGGTACGTCGCATCGATCTCGGCCGGCTGCGCGCCGGGATTGGCCAGCAGGACGAACAAGTCGAAGTAGGGTCCCGTGGCGCCTTCGGCGAGGAACCACTGCGTCGCCGGCGCGGTGACCCCGGCGCTTTCGTGGCCGGCGCCGAAGGGCTGCCCCGGCAGGTCGAGGTACATCGCCCGCTCGACGATGATGGGCGGGCCGCTGGTGACCTCGATCACGGCCGAGACGTCGCCCTGCGCCAGGGCCAGGCCCGAGGCGCCGAAGTCCTCCTGGTTGACCCAGATGTTGGTGCGTGAGGCCGGCGGCAGGGTGTACGACTTCTCGAGCGTCGGGCCACTCGGCCGCAGGTATCGCACGCGCACCTGCGCGGACGTGCCATGCGGATTCTGCAGCAGGTAGAACAGGTTGAACGCGCCCGTGGCGCCTTCGGCGAGGTACCACGTCGATGCCGGTGCCGGAATCGACGCCTCGGCGTGGGCACCGTAACCGCCGCCCCCCCACGACATCGTGCGGTCGATCACCAGGGGCTGCGTCGAGGTCACCGACGTTGAGAACTCCGCGGCGGCAAGTGCCGGCTCGTCTTTCGGGTCGATGGTGGCCCTCGATCGCGCTGCAATGGACAACGTGCGCTCGACGTGCGTGCCGTCGGGCGTCTCGAAGCGCAGTGTCGCGACCGTCGCGCCGGCGGTGGGATTCAGCAGGGCCAGCGAGGTGTCGAACAGCGCGCCCGTGGCCCCTTCGGCGAAGTAGCGTGTGTAGGTTCCAGACTGCGCGACGAACGGGGCCGCAGTCACGGTGCCCTGCAACGACGGCATCGACTGACTTGACGGCGCAAACGTGAAACCGTCGCGCGATGCCGCCACGGTGATCGTGGCGCCGGCGGCGACGCCCGCGACGACGTAGCTGCCATCCGCGCCCGTCGTTGACGTCACCGTCGGTATGGCCGCTCCGGTCACCGAGATCGAGACACCGGGCAGGCCGGTCCCGTTCACGTCGGTGACCACGCCGCTCAGGGCCGCCGTTCCTGCGGCGAGCGCCGTGAAGTCGATGCCGGCGACGTCCTCGGCGAGCACGACGCTGCGGGAGGCCGGCAGGAACGCGCGCCCCGCCATCGCCGGCGTGACGACGCAGGTGGCGTTGCGGGGCCCGGGCAGCGCGTAGGTGCCATCCCCGATCGTCGTCATCGAGCCGCCGCATCCGCCCGACAGCGTCACGAGCACGCCAGACATCACGTTCCCACCATCGCGCACCGCACCAGAGACCACGCGCGTCTCGGGCGCCGCCGCGCCGAGGGGTATCTCGAGCAGCGTGATCGAGCGTTCGGGCAGCGTAACCGTCGCGCCGGCGTGCAGGGTCGTGTCGGCGAGCCTGGCGATGTGCGACAGGTCGGCGCCGCTGTAGCGGAACACGCGTGCCGCCGGCATGGCCGGCGCGCCGGTGAGCTGCAGCGGCACGGTGCGCGGCCCGGTCGACTTGTTGATCACGACGATCGTGAGGATGCGGTCGGCCGTCCGTTCGGCCGCGTAGATGGCGACGAGATCCTGGTCGGTGCTGCGTGCGCGCACCCGGATGTCGCCGAACTGGTGCCCGGCGCCGTCGTAGTTGCGGAACATCCTGAACGCGAAGGCTCCGGGCTGTGCCGGCGTGGGCGGGGCCCACAGCGTCGCCAGGTCGAGCCCTTCGCGCCCGAAGATGCCGAGCACGTCGGCCTGCGCGAGCGCGCCGTTGATGTGGTCGAGCGCGCCCCAGTTGTACTCGGTGACGGCGAGCTTCGTGCCGGGATAGTGCGCATCGACCCACGCGCGCATGCGGGGGATCAACTGCACTGCCGGCCCGCCCTCGGTGCCGTCGATCCAGCTCTCGTCGGTGTACGTCGCATCCCACAGCGAACGCGTCGAGCGCAGCCGCAACGCCTGTGTCGACGTGCCACCCGCACCCTGCAGCGACACGCCCGCGGCCTGCGGGTAGTAGTGGAGGTCGAGGAAGTCGAGCAACCTCCGGCCGTCGCGTTCGCCCTGTGCGCGCATCTCGCGCAGGTACCATTCGACCAGCGGGGTGTCGCCGTGCGCGCGGCGGTCGGGGCGCGTCGTCCACCAGCTTCCGCCCGCGGCCATGTCGGCGGCCGAATAGAAGTACGCCGTCCAGCCCCAGCCGACCGGCCCCAGCGTGAGTGCCCGCGGCTCGGCATCCTTGATGGCGCGGGCGTAGGCGATCGAGCGCTGCAGCAGTTCGTCGTAGCCGAGCGGTTGCGGGTGCACGTCGCGAT
>JAEUQQ010000456.1 GCA_016789685.1 Acidobacteriota bacterium
GCTGGTGCGCGGGGAAGACGTCCACGATGCGGTTGATGGTCTGCGCCGCCGAGTTGGTGTGCAGCGTGGCGAACGTGAGGTGGCCGGTCTCGGCGATGCGCAGCGCCGACTCGATCGTCTCGAGGTCGCGCATCTCGCCGATCAGCACCACGTCGGGGTCTTCGCGCAGCGCTGCGCGCAGGGCCGGGCCGAAGCCCGTCGTGTCGCTGTGCACCTCGCGCTGGTTCACGAGGCAACCCTTGTGCTGGTGGATGTACTCGATCGGGTCTTCGATCGTGAGGATGTGCTCGCTGCGCTCGTTGTTGATCTTGTCGATCATCGCCGCGAGCGTCGTCGACTTGCCCGAGCCCGTCGGCCCGGTGATGAGAATCAGGCCGCGGGGCCGCTCAGACAGCTTCGCGATGACCGGCGGCAGGTTCAGCTCGTTGAACCCGCGGATCTTCTCGGGAATGAGCCGGTAGACCGAGCCGACCGCCCCGCGCTGGTTGAACACGTTGCAGCGGAAGCGCCCGATGCCGCGCACGCCGAACGAGAAGTCGAGCTCGAGCGTCTCCTCGAACCGCTTCTTCTGGGCATCGGTCATGACGCTGTAGGCCAGCTGCTTCGTGTCGGCCGGCGTGAGGTGCGGCAGGTTCAGGCGCTGCAGCTTGCCATGCACGCGCACCTGGGGTGGCGTGTTGGTGGTCAGGTGCAGGTCAGACCCGTCCATCTCGACAGTGGACTTGAGCAGTTCCGGCAGTGAAGGCATCGCGGTCCTCGAACAGTTGCAATACGTGCGCCGATGGCACACGGAACATCCCCACGGAGAATCGGCCTCCGTGGACACGAGATGAGCGGCGGGGAGCCGGTGAAATTCGTCGCGGCACGCACCGTTTCGTGATCGCCCGGCCTGGCGGGCCCGCGCGTGGCCTCCGCCACCACGCGCCCAGCCGGCCGGGCACCTCACTTCATGGTTTCGCGCACGACCTCTTCGATCGTCGTCACACCCTCGCCGATCTTCCTGACACCCGAGCGGCGAAGCGTGATCATCCCGTCTTCAATCGCCTTGCGGCGGAGTTCCAGCGCCGACGCCCCCACGAGGATCAGCTCGCGCAGGCCCTCGGTCACGTCCATCACCTCGTACAGGCCCACGCGGCCCTTGTAGCCGGTGTTGTTGCACGCCTGGCAGCCCGCGCCCTTCATCGGCGTGACGACCGACGCCTCGTCGTCCGTGAACCCGACGTCGAGCAGCGCCTGCAGCGGCAGCGGATGCGGCTGCTTGCACTTGGTGCAGATGCGGCGCACGAGGCGCTGCGCGCAGATCAGGTTGACCGAGCTCGCCACGAGGAATGGCTCGATGCCCATGTTCATCAGGCGGCTGATGGTGCTCGGCGCGTCGTTCGTGTGCAGCGTCGAGAGCACCAGGTGGCCCGTCAGCGCGGCCTTGACCGCAATCTCGGCCGTCTCGAAGTCGCGGATTTCGCCGACGAGGATGATGTTCGGGTCCTGGCGCAGGAACGACCGCAGAGCCGCGGCGAAATTCAGGCCGATGGCCTCGCGCACCAGCACCTGGTTGACGCCCGGCAGGTTGAACTCGACCGGGTCTTCGGCGGTCATGATGTTGGTTTCAGACGTGTTGATCTTCGAGATCGCCGAGTACAGCGTGTTGGTCTTGCCGCTGCCCGTCGGCCCCGTCACCAGCACCATGCCCCACGGCTTCGCGATCTGCGCCTCGAACTTCGCGAGCGACTCCGACTCGAAGCCGAGCTTCGTCATGTCGAGCATCAACTTGTCGCGGTCGAGCAGGCGGAGCACGATCTTCTCGCCGAACAGCGTCGGCAGCGTCGACACGCGGAAGTCGATCTCCTTCGACTTGCCGTTGTCGTTGATGCGCAGCTTGATGCGGCCGTCCTGCGGCAGGCGCTTCTCGGCGATGTCGAGCTTCGCCATGATCTTGATGCGCGACGAGATCGCGTCGCGCTGCTTCATCGGCGGCGACATGATGTTGTACAGGATGCCGTCGATGCGGAACCGCACGCGGAACTCGCGCTCGTAGGGCTCGATGTGGATGTCGCTGGCCCCCTTGTGGATGGCCGACATCAGCACGAGGTTCACCAGGCGGATGACCGGGGCCTCGCCGCTCGCCCGCTCGACCTGCGAGACGTCGAGCTCCTCCATGTCTTCGAGGACCTCGACGTCGCCGTCGGCGTCATCGAGCGGCAGTTCCTCGAGGGCCCTGGTCGCGACGTCGAGCATCGATGGCCCCGACGTCGCCGTCGGCGGCGGGGGGGTGCGCGAGGTCGCCGCCGGGCGCAACGCCGGCGTCGTCGAGTGACCCGGGGCGCCGTAATACTTGTTGATCGCCTCGAGGACGGCGACCTCGGACGACACCACCGGCTCGACGTTGTAGCCCGTCATGAACTTGATGTCGTCCATGGCGAACACGTTCGTCGGGTCGGTCATCGCGATCGTCAGCGTCGCGCCCGAGCGGTTGATCGGGATGATCTGGTACTTCTGCGCCGTGTCGGCCGGCACGAGCTTGATGACGTGCGGGTCGATCTCGAACTGCGTCAGGTTGATCGCCGGGACGCCGTACTGCTTGCTCAGCAGGGCGGTCACTTCTTCCTCGGTGACGTACCCCAGCTTCACCAGGTTGAAGCCGAGCTTCCCCCCGTGCGCCTTCTGGTAGTTCAGCGCTTCCTGAAGCTGCTGTGGGCTGATCTTCTTCTCTTTGAGGAGAAGCTCACCGATGCGAACGGCCATCCGTGTCCTGGTTCCCTGGGTCGCGCCGATCCGCGGCGCGTGAACCCCGCGAGCGGTTTCCGCACACCGTGTGCGAAGTCCATGCCGCGGGTCGAGGAACGTCCCACCGCCAAATCGACCAGATCAGGGGCCGGCATGAGTCCGACTGACAGAAAATGTCGTTTCCGCTGTAAACGCGCGGTGGCAGGGCAGATCACGGGGGAGCGCCACCTGCCGGATGAGCCGCAGGGAATACCCGGGAACCCCGGCGCCTAGAACTGGATGCGCGCGGACGCCGAGGCGCCGCGGTCGGCCCCCCGGCCACCCAGGGTCGCCTGAACATCGACCCAGGCGGGACCGTGGAGCCTGGCCGACCCTCCCAACGACGCCGATGTGCGCAACGCGCCCACCGTCTGCACACGCACACCGGCGCGAATCGCCAGCCTCCGCGTCGGCGAGGCCCAGTACTCGGCCCCGCCGGCCGCCGCGCGTCGTCGCTCGCCCACCCCGTCCGTCGTGGTCAGGTCGGCGTCGGCGGCGAGCGTCAGCCGGTCGCCAGCGACGACCGCCACGCCGACACGGGCCTGGCGCCCCAGGCGCACTGGCCCGGTGGCGGTGGCGCGCCCTGCAAATGCGGGCGCGAGCAGGTTCCGGCCGACCAGCCCAAGCCGCCACGTCCCGCGGTCGACCATCAGCCCGGCGTCGATGTCGAACCGCGTCTGCCCGCCCGCCGCCTCACGGGCCTCGTCCCAGAGGTCGGCCACGACGGCCCCGTCGGGCTGGCCGAGGTCGCCGCTGAACACGCGGCCGCGCACCGCCTTGAACGAGGCGCCAAGGTGGACGCCATCGGCCAGCGACTGAACGGCTGTGGCCACGAAATGGTCGGTCGCCAGGGTGGTGACGCGACGCGAGGGACCGTCTGCACCCGTGCCCGTGGCGCCCGACGGCCCGGCAGGCCACGCCACGTCGTCGTGGAGCCGGTAGTAGCCCACGCCAAAGGGCGGAGTGCCGAGCGCCATCAGCAGCCCCCGACGCCGCTCGCGACGCTCCTGCCGGGCGACCTCGCCGGCCCCGCCCATGCCCAGCTGCCCGCCATCGACGACGGCCGAGGCCAGCGCCCCGCTGGCCAGCCCCGCCGGATTCCAGTAGACCGCCGACGCGTCGTCGGCCACGGCCACGAAGGCGCCCCCCATCCCCAGGGCCCTGGTGCCCACCGTGTCGACCGCCTGCGCCCCGGCTGACGACGCACATGTGGCGATCAGCAGAACGCTGAGCAAAAATCGCGCAATTGGCGTTCGCACCCCCATTGGGGTCTGACCCTCATGTTTTTGGCGGGTCAAACATGACAACGCGGGGAGGCGCGGCGGGCGCATCTGGCGAGCATAGCGCGACGGCGGTGCGACAGCGGCTCTGGGTCAGCCGAACCAGCGTCGAACTGCTGTCGTATATGGGCCCGTGGGATAGAATCGGGGGCACAATGTCGCGCGCCCGGGATCACCCCGGGTCCACTCCCCCTCGCGGTTCGACGCCACCATGGACACACCAGCAGCGGTTCCGGTGCCAGCGGCACCTCCCTTGTCCTTCCCTGCCCGCGTGATCGGCATCCTGACGTCGCCCCGGGCGACGTTCGAGCGCATCGTCGCCCACCCCACGTGGGTCGCGCCGTTGCTCCTGATGGTGCTCGTGGTCGGCGGGGCCAACTTCTTCTTCCTCCGGACCGACGTCGGGCAGCAGGCCATGCTCGAGCAGCAGGTCTCGACGATGGAGTCGTTTGGCCAGACGGTCAACGACGCGCAATACGAGGCGATGAAGCGGCAGGGCGCGTTCACTCCCTACATCCAGCTCGTGAGCATCCTGGTGCTGAGCCCGGTCATGCTGGTGGTGATCACGGGCATCCTGCACGGGGTCTTCGCCGGCATCCTCGGTGGGGGCGCGACGTTCAGGCAATCGCTCGCGGTGGTCTCGCACGCCGGCATCGTGAACGTCGTGCAAGCACTGTTTGCGACGCCGCTGAACTACGCGCGCGGGTCGATGAGCAGCGCGACGAACCTGTCGGTGTTCTTCCCGTTCCTTCCCGAGGGCAGCTTCCTGGCCAACTTCCTGGGCACCATCGACCTGTTCGTCATCTGGTGGATGCTGGCGCTCGCGATCGGGCTCTCGGTGCTCTTCCGGCGCAAGACGGCCTCGATCATGATCGGCCTCAGCAGCGTATACATCATCATCGCCTTGGCGATTGCGGCCATCAAGGCCGCCGTGGGGAATGCGTAAATGACGACGCGGGGAAAAGTGCTGGTCGGCGTGGGTGTCGTGCTGGTGGCGGCAGCCGTCGTGGCGGCCAACCTGTATTACAAGAAGGCCGACGGGAAGATCGTGGCGGTCGAAGGCATCAAGAAGCGTGACCTCGAATCGGTGGTGTCGGCGTCGGGGAAGATCCAGGCCAAGACCCAGGTGAACGTCTCGGCCGACACCATGGGCCGCGTGACCGAGCTGGCCGTCATGGAAGGCGACATCGTCAAGCGTGGGCAGTTCCTGATGCAGATCGACCCGCGCAACCTCCAGAGCAACTTCGCGCGGGGCGAAGCCGGCGTCGCGGCCGCCGAGGCCACGCTCAACCAGCTGCGCAACAGCATCGACCTGGCCAAGGAGAACCTGAAGCTCGCGCAGGACAACCTGACGCGGCAGAAGAACCTCTGGAGCGACCAGCTGACGACGCGCGAAGCGCTGCAGCGGGCCGAGAGCGAGTTTGCGGTGCGCCAGCGCGAGGTCGCCGACCGCGAGGGCCAGGTGCGCACGCAGGAAGCCCGCATCCGCCAGGAACGTGCCTCGCTGAGCAGCGCGCGCTACGACCTGAGCAAGGTGCGCATCGAGTCACCGATCGACGGCATCGTGACGCGCCGCAACATCGAGCAGGGCGAGACGGTGGTCGTGGGCACGATGAACAACGCGGGCACGGTGCTGCTCACGGTTGCTGACATGTCGGTCATCGAGGCCGAGGTCGAGGTCGACGAGACCGACATCCCGTACGTGAAGATCGGCCAGGTGGCCAAGATCACCATCGACGCGATGCCCGACAAGGAGTTCACGGGCAAGGTCACCGAGATCGGCAACAGCCCGATCCAGGTCGCCGCGGCCGCGGCCGGCCAGCAGGCGACGAACTTCAAGGTCGTCGTGACGATCGACGGCACGATCGACGGCGTGCGCCCCGGTTTCACGTGCACGGCCGCGATCACGACCGACACGCGGACGCAGTCGACCGCGGTCCCGATCGCCGCGATGGTCGTCCGCGAGATGATCCTCGACGACAAGGGCGAGATCATCCGCCAGAAGCGCGACGAGAAGACGGGACGCCCGGCCACGACGCCGTCGCCGACCGACGACCTCCCGGCCGGCCAGACGCGCAAGGAACTCGAGGGTGTGTTCCTGATGAAGGACGGTGCGGCGGTGTTCACGCCGGTCAAGACGGGCATCGCCGGCGAACGCTTCTTCGAGGTCGTGACTGGCCTGAAGGAAGGCGATGAAGTGATCACGGGACCGTTCAATTCGGTCCGCGACCTGAAGGACGGCGACAAGGTGCGCCTCGATCCCGCCGCCGCCAAGGGCGGCGAGAAGAGCAGCGGGTCGGGCGTCTCGGTCAGGGTGAGCTGACGACGACATGAGCCAGTTCCTCGAAGCGGTCGGCCTCGCCCTGTCGTCGATCTGGGCCAACAAGCTCAGGTCGTTCATGATGGTGCTCGGCAACATCGTCGCCGTGACGTCGATCATCGCCGTGGTGTCGCTCATCCAGGGCATGAACGGGTACGTCGCCGACGCGATCATCAGCGACGTCGGTGCCGGCACGTTCAAGATCGACCGCGTGGGCGTGATCACCGACGAGGAGCAGGAAGAAGAGGCCCGCCGGCGGAACCCGAACATCACCGTCCTCGAGGCCCACGCCGTGCGCGAGGCGAGCCCGGTGATCACCGCCGTGCTGGCCGAGTCGTTCAACCGCAGCAACCTCGCCTTCCGCGAGACGATCGTCGAGTCGGTGCCGATCCGTGGCGTCTCGTCGGAGTTCGACCAGTTCAGCGGCTACGACACGGCCGCCGGCCGCCTGCCCAGCCGCCTCGAGATCGAGCGCTCGCGGCCCGTGGCGCTGCTCGGCTGGGATACGGCCGACAAGCTGTTCAAGGGCCGCACGGCAGTTGACCAGCAGATCAAGATCCGCGGCATGCACTTCCGCGTGGTTGGCGTGATCGAGAAGAAGGGGTCGATGTTCGGCAACTCGCAGGACGACTTCGCCATCATCCCGCTCGACAAGGCCCTGCAGCTGTTCGGCACGCGGCGCTCGCTCGAGCTGACGGTCAAGCCGAGCGATCCATCGCTGGTCGACCAGGCCATGGACGAGGCACGTCTCGCGATGCGCATCGAGCGGCGCCTGCGCCCGCGCGACGACGACAACTTCGGCCTCTACACGAGCGACACGATCATGAACCTGTGGAAGCAGTTCTCGCAGGGCGCGTTCTCGGTGCTGATCGGCATCGTGTCGCTGTCGCTGGTCGTCGGTGGCATCGTGATCATGAACATCATGCTGATGGTCGTGAGCGAGCGCACGCGCGAGATCGGCCTGCGCAAGGCCCTCGGGGCGCGCCGGCGCGACATCATGTACCAGGTACTGACCGAGTCGACGACGCTGTCGCTGTTCGGCGGCCTCGTGGGCACGGGCCTGGGGTTCGTGCTCGCGATGGTGATCGCGGCCGTGAGCCCGCTGCCCGCCGCGATCGAGCCGTGGTCGATCGTGCTCGGCATCTCGATGACCGCGGTCGTCGGACTCTTCTTCGGCCTCTACCCGGCCATGCGTGCGGCGCGCCTCGATCCGATCGAAGCGCTCCGCCGCGAGTAACCCATGGCATTCCGCACCGGCCTGATCAGCGAAGTCCTGCGCATGGCGCTCGACACCCTCCGCAACAACATGCTGCGGTCGGCCCTGACGATCCTCGGCGTCGTGATTGGCGTGACGTCGATCGTGGGCATGACCTCGCTGGTGCGCGGCTTCGGCGACCAGTTGCAGGAACTCATCCGGCAGATGGGCGCCGACAGCGTCTACGTCTCGAAGATGAGCATCAGCTCGTTCGCGTCGGGCAAGAGCTTCATGGACATCCTGAAGCGGCCCAACATCACCGAGGCGGATGCCAAGGCGATCAAGGACATGGTGCCGTCGGCCGGCATCGTCAGCGCGCAGCTCGGCGGCGGCCCGGGCGCGGAGCTCCAGCGCCTCAACTACGGGGCGACGGCGACGAAGCGGATGGCCGTGATCGGCGCACAGGCGACCTGGGCGGAGATCAACTACATCAAGCTCGAGAGCGGCCGCTTCGTCAACGACTTCGAGGTACAGCGCCGCCGCGACGTGATCGTGCTGGGCAACGCGCCCGCCACGGTGCTGTTCCCGTCGGCCGACCCGGTTGGCAAGAAGATCCGGCTCGCCGGCAAGGAGTTCACCGTCATCGGCGTGCTCGGCAAGCGGCCGTCGGCGATGGGCGGCAACCCCGACGAGTTCGCGGTGATCCCGATCTCGACCTACGACAAGATGTTCCAGGCGCCGAGGATGGCGGGCTTCCTGATGCGGTTCGTGATGATCGGCGTCACGCCGCGCGAGGGCGCGACGCGCGATCAGCTCGTGAAGGACATCGAGGAACTGATGCGCGTCAGGCATCGCCTCCGCCTCGACCAGGAGAACGACTTCGACATGCTCACGTCGGACTCGGTCATGGGCATCGTCAACCAGCTGACGCAGGCGGTCTTCCTCGCCCTGATCGTCATCTCGTCGATTGCCCTGATGGTGGGCGGCATCGGCGTGATGGCGATCATGACCATCAGTGTCACCGAGCGCACCCGCGAGATCGGCGTCCGCAAGGCCCTCGGCGCGCGCCGGCGCGAGATCCTGATGCAGTTCCTCGTCGAGGCGGTGTTCCTGACCTCGGTGGGTGGCGTGCTGGGCATCCTGCTCGGCTCGCTGATCGGCCTCTCGGTCAACTACTTCGCCGGCTTCCCGGTCTCGCTGCCCCTCTGGTCGTTCGGCCTCGGCATCGGCTTCTCGGCCACGGTGGGCATCTTCTTCGGCATGTGGCCGGCGGTGAAGGCCGCGAAGCTGGATCCGATCGAAGCGCTCAGGTACGAGTAGGGGAGTACAGGCTTAACCCCGAGGGCTGCGCGCGGCGGGGGACCTGACGCTGCGCCGCCGCGCTGCGCGTACAGGCTTGAACCCGAGCGCTTCGCGCGGCGGGAACTGACGCTGCGGCGCCGCGCTGCGCGTACAGGCTCACACCCGAGGGCTCCGCACGGCGGGAACTCACGCTGGGCCGCCGCGCTGCGCGTACAGGCTCAAACCCGGGGGCTTCGCGCGGCGGGAACTGACGGTGCGCCGCCGCGCTCCGCGTACAGGCTCAATCCCGAGGGCTTCGCGCGGCGGGGAACTGACGCAGGGCGCCGCGCGGCGCGTACAGGCTCAAACCCGAGCGCTCCGCGCGGCGGGGACTGACGGTGGGCCGCCGCGCGGCGCGTACAGGCTCGAACCCGAGGGCTCCGCGCGGCGGGAACTCACGCTGCGCCGCCGCGCGGCGCGTACAGGCTCAAACCCGAGCGCTCCGCACGGCGGGACCTCACGCTGCGCCGCCGCGCGGCGCGTACAGGCTCCACCCCGAGCGCTCCGCACGGCGGGACCTCACGCTGCGCCGCCGCGCGGCGCGT
>JAEUQQ010000463.1 GCA_016789685.1 Acidobacteriota bacterium
CATGCGGGCGCAGCGCCTCGACGTGTTCGCTGTCGACGCCGAGCACCGTGAGGCCATTGCGTGGCACCAGGCGCAGGAAGCGGCTGAAGGCGAGCAGGATGGCGTCGAGATCGGCGTAGATGTCGGCGTGGTCGAACTCCACGTTGCCGACCACGGCGATGTCGGGCAGGTACTTGAGGAACTTTGCCGTCTTGTCGAAGTAGGCGCTGTCGTACTCGTCGCCTTCGATCACGAACTCCCGGCCCGCCCCGAGCCGGTAGCTCGACCCGAAGTTCGCGCAGACGCCACCGATCAGCGCACTCGGATCGCGCCCGGCATCGGCCAGGACCGAGGCGACGAGCGACGTCGTCGTCGTCTTGCCGTGCGTGCCCGCGATGACCACCGACCGCCGATCCCAGAGGAACTGGTCGCGGATGGCCTCTGGCAGCGAGCAGTACCGCTGCTTGCGGTCGAGGACGGCCTCGAGCTCGACGTTACCGCGCGAGATCGCGTTGCCGACGATCACGAGATCGACGTCGGCCGTGATCTGCTCTGCGCGAAACCCGTCGAAGACGTCGATGCCTTCGTCGGCGAGGAAGTCGCTCATGGGCGGGTAGACGTGCGCATCCGAGCCTCGCACCGTGTGCCCGCGCCGCTTGTAGAGCGCGGCGAGCGTCGCCATCGCCGTCCCGCAGATGCCAATGAAGTGCACGGTCATCGAAGCTTGTCCTTCAGAGAATCAGCGCACCGCCGCATCGAGGATCTCGAGCGAGGGCGACGGTCCGGCCACGAGGCGCGCCGACACCCCGAGCGGCAGTGTCACGACCGGACGACGGCTGTGTCCCGCCGCGAGGCCATAGATGACGGGGACGTCCCACCCGGCCGTCACGCTGGCCAGGGTCTCGATCACCGTGGGGCCGCCAGGCTCGTCGCACTCGACCATCTCGCCGAACACGACCCCGCTGGCGCGGCCGACGACGCCGGCATACACGAGTTGCGTGAGCAGGCGATCGATGCGGTAGGGCCGTTCGCCGACATCCTCGATGAAGAGGAGGCATCCGGCCGGGGGATCGAACGCGTACGGCGTCGCCAGCGACGCGCACAACTGCGTGAGGGTGCCGCCGAACAGCGGGCCGGTGGCCTCGCCCGCGCGAAGCGTCAGGAGCCCGCCGCCCGGCACCATCCCGAACGGCGTGGGATCGCCCACGACACGCAGGAACGAGTCGGCGTCGTACTTCGCCTCGCCCTCTGACAGGCGCCCGGCCAGCATGGGACCATGGATCGCGACCATGCCCACGTGGCACGTCTGCCACGCGAAGAGCGACGTCAGGTCGCTGTAGCCGACGAGGGCCTTGCCCGCCGCCCGCCACGTCGCGGCGTCCATCGCCGGGAGCACGTGCATCGAGCCGAAGCCGCCCCGTACCGCGATGAGGCCCGCGATCGAGGGGTCGGCCAGCGCCCGTTGAATCGCGGCCGCCCGCAGCCCGGCACTGCCGGCGACGTACCACGATCGCGCAAACACATCGTCGTCGAACACCGGATCGAAGCCGAGGCGACGCAGTTCGGCACAGCCGCGATCGAACTCCTCGCGCGAAAACGGGCTGGCTGGCGCGACGACAGCGATGCGATCGCCCGGGCGCCACGCACGTGGGCGCACGAGGCTCACGCAAACCTCCGCATCTCGTCGGCCACCACCTGGTGCTCGCCGGTGCCCAGCAACGCGCGCAGTTCCCTGGCCGTGCGCGGCCGCCGCGGCACGGCCGGCAGGAACCGGTGCCGCGCGACGCGATGGTGCCCGAGGGCCTCGTCGATACGCGTCCGTGCGATGGTCTCGTCCTCGACGGCATGAATGAGGGCCTCGATGGCCTGCGCCTGCACGTCGTGGTCGGTGCCGCACACGAGCACGGCGTCGCAGCCGGCCGCAACGGCCTGCACGGCCGCGCCGGGCACGCTGTGGTGCGCACGGATCGCCTTCATCTCGAGATCATCGGTGAACACGAGGCCGTCGTAGCCCAGCTCGCGCCGCAGCAGTCCCGTCACCACGCGCGACGACAGCGTGGCCGGTACGGCCTCGTCGAGCGCGGGCATGAACACGTGCCCCGTCATGATCGACGCCACGCCCGCCGCAATGGCGGCCCTGAACGGGACGAACTCGCGTGCGCGCAACTGCTCGACGGGATGCTCGACCAGCGGCAGTTCGACGTGCGAGTCGACGCTCGTGTCGCCGTGCCCGGGAAAGTGCTTGCCGCAGGCCGCGATGCCCGCGTCCTGCAGGGCCGTGATCACCACGGTGCCAAGTTCGGCCACGCGCTCGGCATCCTCGGCGAGGGCACGATCGCCGATGACCGGGTTCGAGGGATTCGTCAGCACGTCGAGCACCGGCGCAAAGTCGAGCGTCACGCCGACGGCCGCGAGTTCGGCCGCAAGCGCCCTGGCAAACCGCCCGGCGAGCGCGGGATCGCCGCTGCGCCCCAGGGTCAGCATGGGCGGCCACTCGGTGAACGGCGCCCGCATGCGCGCGACGCGCCCCCCTTCCTGGTCGACGGCGACCCACAGCGGCAGATCGGGCTGGAGCTGCGCGATCTCGTAGGCGAGTTC
>JAEUQQ010000464.1 GCA_016789685.1 Acidobacteriota bacterium
ATCCACCTCGTCGAAGATGAGCGTTCGCGGCACCTCGTCGCCCGACGTGAGCGTTTCGATGGCGAGCATCACGCGCGACAGCTCTCCCCCGCTCGCGATGCGGTGCAGGGGACGCGCCTGCTCGCCAGGGTTCGGCGCGAAGAGGAGTTCGACCGTGTCGAATCCACGCGCGGTCCAGGCGCGCTCGTCCTCGTCGGCCCCGACCGCAAACGTCAGTTCGGCCCGCTCGAGGGCGAGGTCGACGAGATGGGGTGCCACGGCCTCCGAGAAGTCCGTTGCGTGTCGCCGCCGTGCGGCCGAGAGACGGCGCGCCGCGCGGAGATAGTCGGCGCGCGCGGCCTCGAGTGATTGTTCGAGGCTGGCACGCGTGCTATTGGCGTCCACCAGGCGGGCGTGCTCGACGCGCATGTCGTCCACCTGGGCGACAGCGCCGTCGAGGTCGCCCGCGAAGCGCCGTGCCAGTCGCTCCAGGGCCGCGAGGCGTTCTTCGACCTGTTCGAGCCGCTCGGCGGCGCTCTCGAGCGATGCGAGGCTGCGCTGGAGCTGGTGGCTGATGTCCCGCAGCGGCGATTCGACCGTTACCCGCAGGTCGGCAGCCTCCTGGTATGCCGGATCGAGGGCGGCAAGCTCCTGCAGGCGTTTCCAGATCCCCGCCAACTGGCTCAACACCGACTCGTCAGCCTCCTCGAGGCGGGTCTGCGTCTCGACAAGCAGGCGTTCGAGCCTGTCGGCGTTCATCAGTCGCTGCCGCTCAGCCCGCAAATCGTGGAGTTCGTTGGGGCCAGGCGCCACCTTGTCGAACTCACCGAGCTGGAACGCCAGCCATTCGACGCGGGCGGCGCGCTCGCGCTCGTCCATCGAGAGCGCATCGAGGGCCTGCCGGGCGTTTGACCATGCATGGTGGGCCGTGGCCACGGCGATTCCGTCGCCGGCGAGGCCGGCAAATGCATCGAGCACTTCTACCTGGGCTACCGGCGACAGCAGGCGCTGCTGTTCGTGCTGCCCGTGGAGCTCGATCTGGCCGTCGAGAGCGGCCTTGAGCGATGCCGCGGTCACGAGCGTGTCGTCGAGGAAGGCACGTCCCCTGCCGGTGGACGAAACTTCTCGTCTGACTATAAGTTCTTTGTTTTCAATAGTTTCAATGACTGCCTGCACCGAGCATGTGTCGGCGCCGGTCCTGACCAGGTCGCCCGATGCCCTGCCGCCGGTGATGAGACTGATGGCGTCGATGACGATGGACTTGCCGGCCCCGGTCTCGCCGGTGAGGACGGTGAGGCCTGGGGCGAGGTCGATGGCGAGGGCCTCGATGAGGGCGAGGCGCTGGATGTTCAGGTATCGCAACATGTTGGGGTCCCCACCGCGCGACGGATGTGGGTGGAAGGCATCATTCTAGCCGGTTTTTGACAGTGATCCGGGCGCGTGCTAGGCTGGCGACTTCGCGCTGTCCCAGCGGCGCACCCGCCATGAACCGGAGGCACGTTTGCGTACGTTTGGCTACTGGGCTCTTGCCCTGCTGGGGCAAGGAGTGCCTGCGGCGGAAGGGGCTGCCGAGCACGACGTTCTGTCGCTGATCGCCCGATCGGGCCCTGTCGCGAAGATCGTCCTGGCGATGCTGCTCGTCTTCTCGGTGGTTTCCTGGGCCATCACCCTCTACAAGCTCCGCGAGTTCCGGAAGGCGCGCGCGCACTCGGCGAGCTTTCTCGACGTGTTTCGCAAGAGCAGCAAGTTCTCGGAAGTGCAGGCGGTGTGCCGGACGCTGACTGACAGTCCACTCGTCGGGATGTTCCAGGCCGGCTACGCCGAGATCACGGCCCAGGTCCGCCCGGCGGCCGGCGCCGAACCCAAGCCGGGCGGTGCGCCCGCACGTCCAACCCTCAAGAGCCTGGAATCGGTCGATCGCGCGCTGCTGCGGGCGTCATCCATCGAACTGGGCCGGCTCGAACGGCGGGTGGGCTTCCTGGCGACGACGGCCAGCATCACGCCCTTCATCGGCCTGTTCGGGACGGTATGGGGGATCATGACGGCGTTCCAGTCGATCGGCCAGACCGGCTCGAGCAACCTTGCCGTGGTCGCGCCGGGCATCGCCGAGGCGCTGATTGCGACCGCGGCCGGATTGTTCGCGGCGATCCCGGCGGTCTACGCCTACAACCACTTCACGCACGACGTGAAGGTCTTCGCGTCGGAGATGGACGATTTCGCGCTCGAGTTCCTGAATATCTGCGAGCGGAACTTCACCTAGAGGGCGCGCCATGCCGAAAGTCTCTCCTGGTGCGGGTGCGACCTCGGGACGACGTGGACGCGGCCGCCGCGTGGCGTCGAGCCTTGCCGAGATCAACGTCGTGCCGCTGGTCGACGTCATGCTGGTGCTGCTGATCATCTTCATGGTCGCGGCGCCGATGATGCAGCACGGCCTCGACGTGAACCTTCCGGTGTCGCGCCGGGCGCCCGAGCTCTCGGAGTCTCGGCTCTACGTGACCGTGCCCGAGTCGTTCGCGCGTGAACGGGTCGTGCGGCTCAACGACGATCGCGTGCGGCTCGATGCGCTCGGCGAGCGCGTGCGGCAGGCGCTGCTGAACCAGACCGAGAAGCAGGTGTTTCTTGCGGGCGACGGTGCGGTGACGCTGCAGCAGTTGCTCGAGGTCATGGATCGGCTCAAGGATGCCGGTGTCGAGCGCGTGGGCATCGTGGCGCGGACGCCCGGGCCGACGGGCCGGTAGACGGCGATGCAGGACGTCGTCTCGCAGGTTCTCGTCGGCCGCAGCCAGCACGATGACGGGTTTGCCGCGATGCTGGTGTCGGCAACCGCGCTGCACGTGCTGCTGGTGGTCGTACTCGTCATGTTTCCGAACGCCTGGGGCGCGCCGGCCGAGACGCAGGAACGCGACGTGATGGTCATCAGCCTTGGCGGTGCGCCGGGGCCGCGTGCGGGCGGGATGACGCCGATGGGCGGCCGTCCGGTCCAGGAAGTGGCACCCGCCCCACCCCGTCCCGAGCCCGTGCGCCCTCCGGCGGCAAAGCCCCCCGAGATGATCGAGCCGCTGGTGAAGCCGACGCCGCGGCCGACGCCGCCCAAGCCCGTGCCGGCCCCGCCGCCGGTGCCGCGCGAGACGCTGTCGCAGGCGCTGTCACGGACGCCGCCGGTGCGTGGGGAGCAACTGCAACAGGGATCGGCCGTGGCGCAGACCGGCGGCGTGGGGATCGGCCTGGGGCTGTCGACGGGTGGTGGCGGGTCAGGCGGCGAGATCAACGTCGGCGACTTCTGCTGCCCCGACTACCTGCAGACGATGTTGCAGATCATCCAGCGCGGTTGGAATTCGAAACAGCAGATCGCGGGAACGACGGCGATCCGGTTTACGATTGGACGGTCGGGTGCGGTTACTGACGTCGAGGTGGCGAAGGCGAGCGGCTACACGGTGCTCGACTTCACTGCGCAGCGTGCCGTGCTGACGGCGCGGCTGCCGCCTCTGCCTGCAGCCTACCGGAATCCGACTTTGACGCTGACGATCAACTTCCAGTACCAGCACTGATGCCGATTCCCTCATACCGTCTCGCTCCCGTCGTCGCGGCCATGGCAGCATTCGTCGCGCTGGCGACGACGTCGCCGCTTGGGCAGCAGCCTCCGCCCACGCCCCAGCAGCCGAGCGAACTGGAGTTGACGATCAGCGGCGAGCCCGGCACGCCGCCGAAGTTCGCGGTGCCCGATTTCGTGGCGCTGAGCGGCGATGCCGAGACACAGGCGGCGGCCAGGGCCATCGGCGCCGTGTTGTGGGACGACCTGCAGTTCGAGCGCGAGTTCTACATGATCCCGCGCGACACGTACGGGTCGATCCCGTCGGCGAAATCATTCCAGGAAGTGCCGTTCGATCGATGGCTCGAGCTCGGCGCCGATGGCGTCATCATCGGCTTCGTGCAGCGCACGGGCACGGGCGTCACCGTGCAGGTGCGGGTGTTCAACGTGCGCACCCGGACGTCGGTGTTCGCCAAGGAGTACAGCGGCGCGGCCTCGAACCCCCGCCTCTACGCGCACACGGTGGCCGACGAGGTGCACCAGCAGCAGCGGGGCCTGCGGGGCGTGGCCCGCACGAAGCTGACGTTCTCGTCGGATCGCGACGGTGAGCGTGCGGCGGGCGGCGTGCCCAACCGCAACGTCAAGGAGATCTACGTCGCCGACTACGATGGCGCCAACCAGCGTCGCGTCACGGTGACGAAGGCCCTGAACATCTTTCCGGTCTGGTCGAGTGACGGACGCGCGCTGGCCTACACGTCGTATCGCCGGAACAACAGCCCCGATATCTACATCTCGTCGATCTACCAGGGCACGCCGCCCGAGACTCCGCTCAAGGGCCGCGGGCAGAACTGGCTGTCGAGCTGGTCACCCGATGGCACCCGCATCGCATTCACCTCGAACCGCGACGGGAACGCCGAGCTGTACGTGATGAATCGTGACGGCAGCAACGTGCGCCGGCTGACGAACCACCCGTCGATCGACACGACGCCCACGTGGTCGCCTGGCGGGAACGAGATCGCGTTCACGTCCGACCGGTCGGGCAGGCCGCAGATCTACCTGATCCCGGCAGACGGTGGCGTTGCGCCGCGGCGAATCAGCAACGAGTCCTGGGCCGATCGCGCGACCTGGGCGCCGGCCCCGTACAACGAGATCGCCTATTCGGCGCTCATCGGCTCGACCAACAACATCCGGATCTATGACGTCGCGTCGGGCGAGCGCCGGCAGATCACGTTTGGTGAGGGCAGCAACGAGAGTCCGGTCTTCTCTCCGAATGGCCGCCACATCGCGTTCATGTCGACGCGCCGCGGCCGGAGCCATATCTTCACGATCGGGCGCGACGGCAAGAACCTGCGCCAGATCACCACGTCGGGGAACAACTACACGCCCGACTGGTCTCGCTAGAGGATGTTCATGACTGTGCCGACCCCCATCCCCGCCCTGGCGCGCGCGCGCGGCGCCGTCGTCATCCTCGTCGTGCTCGCGCTCGTCACCGCGGCCTGTGCCAAGAAGCAGCCGCCGATTGCGCGCCCGACTCCCCCGCCGGTCACGGCCTCCGCGGGCTCCGACTCGGCGACGACGGCTCGTCCGCCGGCGCCGCCGGAACCGGTGCGCGAGACACCGCCCCCGGCCGAGCCCACGCTGACCGACGAGGGCAACCTCGGGTCGCGATCGCTTGACGACCTGAACCGTGAGTCGCCGTTCCAGGCGGTCTTTTTCGCCCTCGATGCCGATACGATCGACGCGGCCGGCCAGGCGGTGCTCTCGGCCAACGCCGAGATCATGAAGCGCTACGCGTCGTGGGTCGTCACCGTCGAGGGCCACTGCGACGAACGGGGCACGGCGGAGTACAACCTCGCGTTGGGCGAGCGGCGTGCGCTCGCGGCGCGCAACTACCTGGTGTCGCTCGGCATCCCCGGCGAACGGTTGCGCACGGTGAGCTACGGCAAGGAGTTCCCGTTCGATCCGGGCAAGACCGACGAGGCGTACGCCCGGAACCGGCGGGCGCATTTCGTGGTGACGGCCAAGTAGCCCGGGGATGCCGATGCCGCACACGCCTATCTCTCACCCGCACTGCCGACGGCCGCTGTTCCTGGGAGGCCTGCTGCTCGCGTTCGCCCTGTGCTGGCAGCCGATCGAGGCCGCCAACCGCGAGCAGCAGCAGATGATGGCCGACATGCGCATGTTGCAGGAGCAGAACCAGCAGCTGCAGCTGGCCCTGGTCACGCTCACCGAGTCGATCAAGGCGCTCAACGCGCGGCTCGACGAACAGGCGTCCGCGGCGCGCAAGGTGTCGGCCGACCAGAAGGTGGTCGTCGACACCCTCGCGGGCGATGTCCGCGTCGTCAAGGAGAAGCTCGACGACACCAACGTGCGCATTTCGCGCATGTCGCAGGAGATCGAGGCCCTGCGCACGGCGATTCCCCAGATGGTGGCGCCACCGTCGGTTGACACCGACCCGGCGGCGACGACGCCAGTCGAGGGCGCGCAGTTGCCGAGCACGACGCCGGCGACCAGCACCGCGGGGTTGTCGCCGCAGAAGCTGTACGACACGGCATATGCCGACTACACGTCTGGACAGTGGAAGCTGGCGGTGACGGGGTTCGAGACGTTCATCAAGTCGTTCCCCCGCTCTGAGCTCGCCGACGATGCGCAGTACTACATCGCCGAGACGCTGTCGCTCGACGGGCGTGACGAGGAGGCGATCTCGGCCTACGATCGGTTGCTGGCAAACTACCCCGGTGGCGACTTCGTGCCGAAGGGCTACTACAAGCGTGGGCTCGTGTTCGAGCGACTGGGGCAGCGCGATCGTGCGAAGGAGTCGTGGGAGGCGCTGGTCGCCAAGTTCCCCGACAGCGACGACGCGCGTATGGCGAAACAGAAGTTGATGTTGTTGTCACGCGGCCGGTGAGTTCCGAAGCCTGCGGCGGCAGCACGTGCTGCGGCCCCGGGCCCCGTGAATGAGCGCGCGCAACGAAGGACAGGTGACATGGGCAGTGTGAACAAGGCCATCCTGGTCGGCAACCTCGGACGAGACGCCGAGACGACCGTCACGTCGAAGGGCTTCACGATCGCGCGGTTCTCGCTGGCGACGACACACCGGCGCAAGAACTCGCAGTCGGGTGAGTGGGAAGACCGCACCGAGTGGCACCGGGTGGTGATCCTCGGCAAGTCGGCCGAGTCGTTGCGCGACTACCTGAAGAAGGGCAAGCAGATTTACGTCGAAGGCCGCATCGAGACGCGCAGCTGGGACGACAAGGACGGTCAGAAAAAATACATGACCGAGATCATCGCCGAAACCGTGCAGTTGCTCGGGGGCGCGGGAGGCGGTGGTGGCCGTTCGGGCGGCGGGCGCGCCGGCGGCGACGACTACGACTACGGGGGAGGAGCCGGTGCCGGTGGCGGAGACTTCTCGCAGGCGCCGCCCGACGACGACGTTCCGTTCTAGGCAGACGCGTCGTCGCCACCAGGTACGAGCCGGGCAGGCTGCGGTCTGCCCGGCAGCACCGCGCCGCGGGGCATCACGCGTCCCGCTGCGAGATCACCGAGCGGCCTGCTCCGGCCGCCTACTCCTCTCCATCGTCGAAGCCGCGTTCGACCAGCCCCGACAGTGCGGCGATGGCCTCGAGTTCGTCGGGACCGTCGGCCGTCACCTCGAGTGTCGCCCCACAGGCTGCCGAGATCACCAGCAGCCCCAGGATGCTCTTGCCATCGACCTGCCGGCCGTCGCGCGAAATCTTGACGCTCGCCACGAACCGTCCGGCGAGCCGCGCGAACTTCGCGGCCGCGCGGGCGTGCAGGCCCAGTGTGTTCGAGACCACCAGCGATCGGCGCTGCATCAGCTGCGCCCTCCGTCACGTGTCTCGACGAGATCGGCGGGCACCCAGATGGCCGCGCGCCCGCATTCGGCAAGCGTGCGGGCCACATCGCGGAGGTTGGTGCGCTCGCCCCGCAGGTTGGCAAACTTGATCAGCATGGGCAGGTTGACGCCGGTCACCAGTTCGACGCGGCGATCGGCCAGAAACGTCATGGCCAGGTTCGACGGCGTGCCGCCGAACATGTCGGTCATGACGATGACGCCCGCCGGCGCCGGGTTCCTGCTGATGGCGTCGGCGATGTGCTGGCGCGCGGTCTCGGCGTTGTCGTGCCAGCCGATCGACACGGCCGTGGCGTGCGGCAGCGGGCCGGCGATCATCTCGGCCGCGTTCAGGAGTTCGGTCGCGAGTTGTCCGTGGCTGATGATGACCAGCCCCAGGGCTACGGTGTCGGCCGCATCAGGCATGGCAGACTCCCCTACTCCGCGCCGAGGTCACGATGCCTCACGCGGAGCCGAACGCCGGTGACGTCGTGCAACCGGTGCTTGAGCGTTTCGGCCACGTAGACCGAGCGGTGACGCCCGCCGGTGCACCCGACGGCCACCGTGACGTAACTCTTGCCTTCGTGGGCATAGCGAGGAAGCAGGAAGCGCAGCAGGGCCTCGGTCTTGTCGAGGAACTCCCGCGTGTCGTCGAACTGCTCGAGGAACTTCACGATGCGCGGGTCACGACCGGTGCGGGGCTTGAGCGCGGGCACGAAGTGCGGATTCGGCAGGAACCGCACGTCGAACACGAGGTCGGCCTCGGCCGGCAGGCCGTGCTTGAACCCGAAGCTGAGCAGGGTGACGGCCGGCGTGTGCGACCGGCGCTCGCCCTGCGACAGCGTCATGATCGCCGCACGCAACTCGTGCACGTTCATGTCGGTGGTGTCGAGGTGGTCGTCGGCCAGCGCCCTGATCGGCTTGAGCCGGCGACGTTCTTCGTGGATGCCCTCGATCGCCGACGCATCGGGCGCCAGGGGGTGCGGACGCCTCGTCTCGCTGAACCGTCTGACCAGGGTGTCGTCTGAGGCGTCGAGGAAGATCAGGCGGGGATGCACGCCCGGTCGCTTCAGGAGTTGCCGGTACGTCTTGGGGAACTGCGCGAGCTGGGCCCCCTCGCGCACGTCCACGACCACGGCTGCCCTGGCGATGCCCGAACCCGCCCGCAGGGTGAGGTCGGCCAGCGTCGGGATGAGCGCGACCGGCAGGTTGTCGACGCAGTAGAAGCCGAGGTCCTCGAGCGCCCGGATCGCCTGCGACTTGCCAGAGCCTGACAGCCCCGTCAGCACGACCAGGCGGGTGTCGGAGCTGCGACGCACCGACGGCGGGTCGCCGAGACGGCGACGCGGTTTCATCGGTCGTCCTCCACGTCGAGCGGCTCCTCGGGTTCGTGATCGCGCAGGCGGCGGTCGAAGCGATCCACCAGTTCCCTGGCGGCGTGCCGTCCCCGCGCCCGCAGCAACTGGTGGCGTGCCGCGACCTCGACCAGCATGGCGACGTTGCGTCCTGGCGCCACCGGCATGCGGACGAGCGGCACCGGCACACCGAGCAACGGGTAGGTCGGCGTGTCGAGCCCGAGGCGGTCGTACTCGGCCCCGACATCCCAGCGCTCGAGTTGCACGACGAGTTCGACGCGCTTCGACCGTCGTGTCGAGGCGACGCCGAACAGGTCGCGCACGTTGACGATCCCGATCCCCCGCAGTTCCATGTGGTGGCGGGTCACCTCGGGGGCGGTCCCGATGACGACGCTCTCGGCCCGCCGGCGGACCTCGACCGCATCATCGGCGACGAGCCGCTGGCCACGCACGATCAGGTCGAGGGCGCACTCGCTCTTGCCGATCCCGCTTTCGCCCGTCAGCAGGACGCCGAGCCCAAGGACGTCGAGCAGGACGCCATGGACGATTTCTCTCGGGGCGAGCCAGTCTTCGAGGAGGAACGTGATGCGCGCAATGGCCGTCGGGGCCGGCAGCGTCGAACACAGGACCGGCACACCGGCGAGGTCTGCCTCTTCGCACATCTCGACGGGCGCCGGGAGGGCGTTGGTCAGGAGTACGCACGGGATGTCGTGCGTCATGACGCGCCGCAGGCTCTCGCGGCGCTGGGCAGAGTCGAGCGTCGCGAGGAAGCTCACCTCGCTGTTGCCGAACACGAGGACGCGGCCGGGCTGCAGGTAGCTGTCGAAGCCCGCCAGGGCCAGGCCGGTCTTCTGGATGGTGGCCAGTGTGATGGCGCGATCGATGCCCTGCCGGCCGGCGACCAACTCCGCGTGGAGGGTGTCGTCGGCGATGCGCTGGCCGAGCAGCGACGCTACCGTGACATGCGGAGCGTAGACCGCCATGCGTCAGTCGACGGGGCTAGCGGTCGGGTTCGGTGAGCGCGACGTGACCATCGGCCCGCCGGTGCACGACCGCCACGCGTCCCGTATCGGCATTGCGGAAGACGAGGAACGCCTCGGCGCCCTTCACCAGCCGCTCGGCCGCGTCGTCGATCGTCAGGGCGCGCAGCGCGGCCTTCGAGCGATAGACCCGGGGGCCCGGCAGCGCGACGTCTGCGCTGACAGGGGGCGCAGGATCGGCGGGCACGAGCGCACGGCGCCCTTCCGATCGGCGCTTGCGGGTGGTCCACTTGCCCTTGACGGTGTCGACCTGTTGCGACAGGCGTTCGACGGCGCCCTTGACCGACAGGGGCCAGGTCGTCGCCTCGCCCACACCGCTGAGCACGCGGTCGCCCCGCAGGTGCAGCGTGATGTCGGTGATGTTGATGTGCCGCTCGCCGCTGACCACGACCTGCGCCGAGACGATGGCCGTGCCGACCCGCCGTTCGAGCTTGGCCAGGTGACGATTGACCAGCTGGCGGAGGCCCGACGAAACCGAGAGATTGCGTCCAGTGAGTGTGGTGCGCATGCGGGTCCTCAGTAGAGTACCTTGCGCTGGTTCGACGTCGGAATCTTCAGCTCCTCGCGGTACTTGGCGATCGTGCGCCGCGCGAGGATCAGCCCCTCGTTCTGGAGGATGCTGACGATCTTGGAATCCGACAGCGGCTTCTTGAGATCCTCGCCCTCGATGATCTTCTTGATGCGCTGCTTGATGGTGACCGACGAGACACTTTCGCCGTACGAACTCGAGATGCCGCTGTGGAAGAAGTACTTCATCTCGAACACGCCCTGGGGCGTGTGCATGTACTTGTTGTTGACCACGCGGCTGACGGTCGATTCGTGCATGCCGATGTCGTTGGCGACGTCGCGCAGCACGAGCGGCCGCAGGTGTTCGATGCCGAGGTCGAGGAACTCGCGCTGGAAGTTGATGATGCTCGTGGCGACCTTGTGGATCGTCTTCTGCCGCTGGTCGACCGACTTGATCAGCCAGAGCGCCGACCGGAACTTCTCTTTCACGTAGGCGCGCGTTTCGTCGCTGGCGTCGCCGTTCTTGTCGAGCAGGCGCCGGTAGACGGGGCTCACCCGCAGTTGCGGCAGGCCCTCTTCGTTGAGCACCGCGACGTACTGATCCTCGACCTTCACGATGTACACGTCGGGAATGACGTACTGCGCCGGCCGCGGGTTGTAGCGGCTGCCGGGCTTCGGGTCGAGCTGCCGGATGATCTCGATGTGCGGGCGGATCTCGTCGATCGAAATGCCGAGGCGCCGGGCGATCTCCGGCACCTGGTGGTTCTGCAGCAGGCGCAGGTGGTCGGTGACGATCCGTTCGGTCGGCGTCCCCTCGAGGCCGAGGTGACGCAACTGCAGGACCAGGCACTCCTGCAGGTCGCGCGCGGCGACACCCACGGGGTCGAAGTGCTGGATGATGCCCAGGACACGCTCCACCTCGGGCACTGGCCACGTGCCCATGGCCGCGATCTCGTCGATGCTGGCCACGAAGTAGCCGTCGTCGTCGAGGTTGCCGATGATGGCCTGGGCGATGTCGCGCGTCGCGCCGTCGTCGACCTGCGCCGTCAGCTGCCACAGCAGGTGGTCGGTCAGGGAACTCGTCGACGAGAGCGTGTTCTCGATCGGCGGCAGTTCCTTGATCTCGGTGGGCATGCGGGGCTTGTAGCCGTCGTCGAGGTAGTCGCCGAAGAAGTACTGGTAGTCGGCTTCATCCCACGTGTCGGACTTCTTCGGCTGCTCCGGTTCCGCGTCGGCCTTGTCGGTCTGCGCCGTCGCCTCGCTGGCCTGCGCCTCGTCGGTCGGCGCCTCCTCGAGCATCGGGTTCTCGACCACCTCCTGGTTGAGGAGGTCGGCCAGCTCGATGGTCGACATCGGCAGCAGCTTGATGGCCTGCTGCAGCGACGGCGTCAGGATCAGCTTCTGGGAGAGCTTGGTGTGCAGTCTCTGCGAGATCGCCATGGTGTCTCTAACGAGGCCCTAGTCCAACCGGAAATCGGCACCCAGGTAGATCCGCTTGACGTCCTCGTCGTTGGCGAGTGCGTCGGGCGTCCCACTCCGGAAAATCGTGCCGTCATGCACGATATACGCCCGGTCGGTGATCTTCAAGGTTTCTCGAACGTTGTGGTCGGTGATCAACACACCGATGCCGCGCGCTTTCAAGTGGAAAATGATCTTCTGGATGTCGGTCACCGCGATGGGGTCGATGCCCGCGAACGGCTCGTCGAGCAGCACGAACTTGGGCTCGATCACGAGCGCGCGCGTGATCTCGACCCGGCGCCGCTCCCCACCTGACAGCGTGTACGCCATCGACCTGGCCAGCGGCGTCAGGCCCAGTTCACTCAGCAGTTCCCGCAACCGCGCCCGACGTGCGCTCCGGCTCAGGCCCACCGTCTCGAGGATCGCCTGCACGTTCTGCTCGACCGTCAATCCACGGAAGATCGAGGCTTCCTGGGGCAGGTAGGCAATGCCCTTCCGGGCACGCACGTACATCGGATCGGACGTGACGTCCACGCCGTCGAGATCAACCTGGCCGGAGTCGGGCGCCGTGAGCCCGACGACCATGTAGAAGGTGGTGGTCTTGCCGGCACCGTTGGGGCCAAGGAGGCCGACGACCTCGCCCGACGAGACGTCGAGGCTGACCCCCCGGACGACCGTGCGGCCACCATACGACTTCGTGAGCGTCTGCGTGCGGAGCGTCGCCATCGTCAGGATTGCGGCTCCGGGCACTTGCCCCCAGACGTCGTCTGCGTGCGCCGTTCGCGATTGCCGTCGACGCTGATGCTATCGGTCGATCTGAAGAATGTCAACGTGCGGCCCTCGGTCAGGCGGCACTCCGCCGACAGTTGTTCGAAGATGCGCACGGGCGTCCCGCTCATCACGTACCGCGCATCGGCCGAGAAGTACGACAGGCGCGCGCCGAGCGAGGTCCGCGACTGCGATCGCAGTGACACGTTCACGTAGGCTTCGGCCCGCTCGAGTGCTCCGCCGCCCTGCTCGAGATAGAGTTCGATCTTGTCGGCCTTGACGTCGCCCTCGGGCCCGTTCATCCGGGCGTTGCCGGTGTACGTGGCGCGCCGCGTCGCGTCGTCGTAGACCAGGTCGTCGGCCGTGGCGACCGTGGTCTTCGTCTCGACCTGCTTCGACTTCGGATCCGTGTCGGCCAGGCGCCACGTCGACCGCACCGTGCCCGCCGCCGTCAGGTTGCCCGCCTGGTCGTCGAGCACGATCGAGGCCCCCTGCACCGCAGTCTCGCCCTGCCACAGGCGCGCCTCGCCCGAGTACGTCGCCCGGTGCGTCGCCGCGTCGTAGACCAGGTGCGCCGCGGTCACGTTCACCGGCTGGTCGTCCTTCAGCATTCCGGGCCGCTTCGGCGTCGTCG
>JAEUQQ010000196.1 GCA_016789685.1 Acidobacteriota bacterium
CTCAGCCGCGCGACTCGCGAGGGCTTCCCCGAACTCAGGGGATTGAAACAGACGCGGGCGACCTGTGCGTTGTTGACGATCGCCTCGCGAGGGCTTCCCCGAACTCAGGGGATTGAAACCGCTGCAAATCACGCAGGCGCGACTCCGCGTCGCCTCGCGAGGGCTTCCCCGAACTCAGGGGATTGAAACGCGAGCGCGTCGGCGGCCACGTTTGCGACGTCACTCGCGAGGGCTTCCGCGAAACGCAGGGAATTGAAACGGCGAACATCTCCGTGATGTCCTCGTCGTCGGCTCGCGAGGGCTTCCCCGAACGCAGGGGATTGAAACTTGGTTCCGGTCAAGCCGTCGGCAGTCTCGTAGTAGACTCGCGAGGGCTTCCCCGAACGCAGGGGATTGAGACTTCTCGCCGGCTTCACCCAGCGCCGCAATGGCTCCAGGCTCGCGAGGGCTTCCCCGAACTCACGGGATTGGACCACGCCGGTGCGATCGCCATCGTCCTCGACCAACTTCTGGGTTCCGCGCTCCACGGGCGCGTGGGCCACAACGCGCGCACCCGCGCGCCTTTTCGTTCCGGCGCAATGGGTACACTCTTCGACAAGGCGACTTCGCTGACCACCCTCGCCCGCGCGTTCGAACGCGTCTCAGCCAACGCGGGCGGGCCCGGTTCCGACGGCGTCACGATCGACGAGTTCGACGCGCTGCTCGACGCGTCGCTTGCGGCGTTGCACTCCGACCTTCGAGACGGTTCGTATCGCGCGAAGCCGCTCGTGCGCATCGAGGTGAGGAAGCGCGGCGGCGGGCGGAGGCCCCTGGCGATCCCATGCGTCCGCGATCGCGTGGCGCAGACCGCTGCCGGGATGGTGCTGTCGCCGCTGTTCGAGCAGGAGTTCGAGGACTCGAGCTTCGGCTATCGCGTTGGCCGCTCTGTCGCCGCAGCAGTCGACCGGGTGCTCTACCTCAGGGAACGCGGATACCTGTGGGTCGTTGACGCCGACATCCGCAGCTACTTCGACGAGGTGCCGCACGACCGGCTCCTGGCGCTGCTGCACGACAAGGTCGCTGACGATCAGCTCGTCGCACTCATCAAGACGTGGCTCCAGCAGGACGTGCTCGACAAGGGCCGCCGCGTCCGGATCGATCGCGGCGTGCCCCAGGGCAGCCCAATCTCACCGTTGCTCGCCAACCTCTATCTCGATGCCTTCGACGAGCACTGCGAACGGAAAGGCCTGCGGTTGGTGCGGTACGCCGACGACTTCCTCCTGTTGTGCCGCAACCGCGCCGCTGCCGAACGCGCGCTCGAGATTACCGAGGACGCTCTCGCACGCCTCAGGCTCGCACTCAACGACCAGAAGACGCGCGTGACGAGCTTCCAACACGGGTTCACCTACCTCGGCACGACGTTCCTGCGCTCGATGGCCTTCCGCTCGCAACTCCGCGACGACGACACATCGTCGATCGACAAGGACACGGTACGGCCGTCCCCGTCCGCTTCGTCCTCACCGCCTCCAGCCCGGGCGGTAACGACACCCGGCCGCAACCCGCACAGTCATCGCGGTGATCTCCCGTCAACGGCGCCGCGGCAGGTACGACCAGCGACGGCCGACAAGCCAGACACGGCAATTGGCGAGGCGTTGGCGACCGCACTCGCGAACCCACAGCCGACAACGACGGACGATGACGAGCCGCCGCCTACCGCATTTCACGATCCACTGCTGCGCACCCTGTTTGCGCTCACGCCAGAGACCGAGATTCGGAAGGACGGCGAGCAGTTCATCGCGACCCATCGAGGCAGGCGTGTCCGGGCCGTGCCCTCGTTGCACGTCGACCAGGTCGTCGTGTTCGGCGGCACACGCATGACGATGTCGGCACTGCGGTTCTGCCTCGACCGCGATATCGCGGTGCACTTCGTCTCGCGCAGCGGCCGGTACCAGGGCGCGCTGGCTCCGCCGATCGAACGGCACGTCGCTCTACAGCGCCAGCAATTGGCGCGCAGTGACGATCCGGCGTTCAGGCTGCGAGTTGCCCAACAGGTTGTCGCGGCGAAGCTGGCGAACTGCCGGAACCTGCTGCTCCGGAAGGCGCGCCGGGGATCCGAGGCAGCGGCTACCGCGGCCGACCGCCTGCTGTCGCGCCAGGCGAGCCTCGAGGCGGCGACGACGCTCGATGAGGTCCGTGGACTCGAGGGGGCAGGGGCCGCGTCGTACTACGAGGCGTGGACGTCGATGGTCGAGCGTCCGTTCGCGTTCTCGACCCGCAGGCGCCGCCCGCCGCCGGATCCTGTCAACAGCTTGCTGTCATTTGGCTATAGCATGCTCTATGCCAACGCGGTGTCGCTGCTTCATGTCGTCGGGCTCCACCCGGCCATCGGCTTCCTGCACGACACACGAGACGGCCACGCCACGCTCGCATCCGACTTGATGGAAGAACTCCGAGCGCCGGTGGTCGACCGAACGGTGCTCGCGTTGCTGGCGCGGCGACAGGTCACGCCCGACGACTTCGTGACCGACTCGGGGGCGGCGCCGGCGTGCCGCCTGACCGACGGCGCGCGCAAGACCGTGCTGCGCGCCTTCGAGTTGGCGCTGAACCGGCCGGTCCGCCATCCTGATGCCGGTGAACGGTGCGACTACCGTCGCGTGCTGGCACTCCAGGCCAGGCGCATGGCTGCGGTCATCGCAGGCGAGCGCGACGGCTACGAGCCGTTCGTGTTGAAGTAGGGTGGGTATGCGGGCACGCTCGATGGTGCCAATCCGGTTCGTCGTGAGCTACGACATGGCCGACGACATCAGGCGTTCGCGTGTGCAGGCCATTCTGCTCGGCTGCGGCAGGCGCGTCCAGGAGAGCGTTTTCGAGTGCCGCCTGACGCCGACGCAATGGAGGCGTGTCCGACGCCGCGTGCAGAAGGCCATCGATGCCGGTGAGGATGCTGTGCGCTGGTATCCGGTCTGCTCGTCGTGCCATCGGGTCGTGCCGCACATCGACGTGCTTCCTGACGAGCGCGATGAGGCCTGTGTTGTCGTCTGAACGCCGCCTGGTCGTCGTCGCCTACGACATCGCCCACGACGACCGCCGCGACGTGGTCGCCCGAGTGCTGGCGCGATACGGCGAGCGGGTGCTCGAGAGCGTGTTCGAGTGCTGGCTGGCCCCCGCACAGATCGAAGCGCTGCGCACCGCTCTGGCCCGAGTAGTGGGGTTGGGTGACAGTGTCCGGTTCTACGCCCTGTGCCGCCGTGACTGGCGCCACGTCGCGGTGGACGGCGCAAGTGAAACGACCAAGGACTGGGACTACAGGCTGGTCTGATACGGGCGGGTCCGCCGCTCGCAAGGAAGAAGTGGCAGTCACGTGCCAGAGTCTGGTAACTCGCCAATAGCATTGGACTTCGAGCCATCGAGTGCGTCCAAGCCCGGCGGCGGCCTGTTTTCAACGGTTTACAGGCGAACCCGTGCTATTCTCGGTTCCGCGTTCCGACGGCCGTCGAGATCGGCGGAATGGCCCGGCCAAACCGTTGGAACGACCGCACTTCGACAGGTGGCCCTCGCGAGGGCTTCCCCGAACTCAGGGGATTGAAACGTCGAGCAGCTGCAGCACGCCGTTGTCCCAGATCTCGCGAGGGCTTCCCCGAACTCAGGGGATTGAAACTCTGCTTGAGGGCGGCGCACAAGGCTCCGTCCCCGTCTCGCGAGGGTTTCCCCGAACTCAGGGGATTGAAACCGTTGCGCCGCGTTTGAGTGACGAACACGTCCAGACTCGCGAGGGCTTCCCCGAACTCAGGGGTTGAAGCACAAGTGGCGTGAAACGAGCCGTCCGGCATGCGGAGAATCGCAGCGAGGCATTCACCACACTCCAGGATCGCGAGCGCGTACACCGATGATGAGTGGAAAGCTGATGCTAGAGGAGTCCGCCTTCAGACTGCGTCGGATACTACTCCGTTGGTTGTCTCCAATAACGTCGTTCGGCGTGGGTATCCTCGTCGGGGCGATCGTGAACCTGTTCACATCCGACGATGCGGTCAGCTTTCGTCACGTCCTTGCTCGCGTGAGCAACTGGAGCAGCCCTTTGTCCCTCCTGCTAGTGGGGGCCGTCGGGGTCGTGTCGGGGGCATGGTTATGTGAACGTGCCCTCGCGCGGTATTGCGCGCGCCGTCGGTGGGAAGTGAAGTTGGCTGCGTTAGGTCGCTCCCGAACGAGCCCCTCGATCGCTCCCTTCGCGTCGAGCGCCGTCAGTTGGGGAGACAACTTGACGCTGCAGCTCTGCCCACGTTTCGAAGAGGGCTGGCGGGTTGACGAAATCGCCCTCCGCCACGTGAAGGGCAATTCGTTGTACTCGTTGCCGGCGGCTGACGCTGCCCCCTACGAGCAGTTCCGCGACGAGAACAAGGCTGCGCGGTGGTTCCGGAACGACAACGAGACGTGTCGGCTGGCCATGAA
>JAEUQQ010000486.1 GCA_016789685.1 Acidobacteriota bacterium
TTCACGCGACTGCGGGAACGTCTCGGCAGCGCGTCGTTGAGCGATGCCCTGGCGCTGCGTCGCGACGCGCGGGCCTTGTCAGAGGCCTCGTCGTACGACGCCGCGCGTGCGTCGATCGCGTCGCTCGCCCGGCGCCTCACCGGTGTGCCGCGACACGCCGACCGTCCGGGCGGCGACACCCTCGCCACGATGCTCGACGACGTGCTCGACGACCTTCCTGCGAAGTTCACGCGGGCCGACAGGATGCGCGACGAGGTGCGGCGCCTGACCGAGGCGAGCGACCTGCTGCTGGCCGACGCTCTCGAAGGGATGGTCTACGCCGTACACCTCGGGCAACCCGACGGCATCGTCGGGCTTGCGCCGGATGCGGCCAGGCGGCATCGCTTCGCGACCCGGCTCGATCCGCTCGGCGCGGCCTGGGACCTGCCTGCCGAAGTCACCGGCGGCGGTGCGACGTGGCATGTGGTCGGCGCGCTGCTCGGCCTTGATCTTGCCCTCGCGCCCCTGGTCCTCAGCGATGGCCTGGGTGACAACATGCCGAGCGATCCGCGGTTGACCGGCCCCGATCGCCGCACGCTCGCGCACGGTCTCGTGCAGTTGAGCCCGTTCGCGCTCGCCGACACCGACCGCGATGCCATCGCAGCGGCCCTTGCGCGCGGCCGCGCCCGCATCGAGGCACTGCAGCGCGACGCGACGCTGGCCGAGTCGGTGACGCGGGATGCGTCCTGGAGCGCCTGGCGGCGCGGGGTGCTCGACTATACGCTGGCGCACGATGCCGACGCGGTGCCGCGGCTATTCACGTTGTCTGACGGTTTCTGGTTGGGCGCGACGAGCGACGAGGCCGCGTCACTCGATGCATGGGGCACAGTCGCGGTGGCGCCCGATGGGGGCCTGACGAGCGCGTGGCCCGCCCGGCGTCAACGCGAAGACCTCGTGGGCCGTGCGGGAAGCGGCCTGCTGGGCGGTCACTTCATCGACGCGACGCTGCGCGTGGTCGAGACCCTCGCGCGGCTGCAGATGCCGGCGGCTCTGGCCCCCGGCGTCCTGCGTTCGGCGCTGCCCGACCTGGCGTATCGTGCGCAGATGGCGTCAGAGGATGACTGGTTCGGTCTCGCCAGTCACGCGCGCGACTGGGCGGACGTGCAAATGGACGACTACATCGCGGCACTGACGGCGGCCGGCCCCCTGGTCGTGCCAGACCCCGAGGCCGGGACGGTGCGGCGATGATGCGACCACGCGGGCTCGTGCTGTGGGCGGCGCTGCTAGTGGCCGCAACGCTGACGGCGCAGTCCGCGAAGGTGACGATCCGCTTCGTGTCGCCCGCTGCGGATGCGCTCGTGAGCGGACCAACGACGCTTGCGGTCAAGGTCGATCCGCCCGACAGGGCAGGCGAGATCGTGCGCGTCACGTTTTCAGTCGACGGGCGGGTCGTGTGCGCCGCAACGGCGCCGCCGTTCGAGTGCGAGTGGGATGCCGGGCGTGAGATCGTCGCGCACTCGTTGCGGGCGGTCGCGTCGCTCGCCAATGGCGAACGCGTCGTGCGTACGATGCGCACGCGGGGCCTTGGGCACGTCGAACGCGCGGAAGTGGCGGCCATCCAGCTCTCGGTGGTCGTCACCGACGAGCACGGGAAGTTCGTCCGACAACTGCCGCAGGATGCCTTCGAGGTGTTCGAAGACGACAAGCGCCAGGCCGTGACCACGTTTGCCGCCGAGAACATCCCGCTCGAACTTGTTGCCGCCATCGACGTGAGCCAGAGCATGGAAGAGGCGATGGCCGACACGAAGCAGGCGGCACGCACCTTCCTCGGCGCCCTGGCTCCGACCGATCAGGTGACGCTCGTGGCCTTCAACGACAACATCTTCACGCTCGCGCGGCGGGCGACCGATGGCGCGGCGCGGGCGGCCGCCGTGGAGCGCCTGGCACCCTGGGGCGGGACGTCACTGCACGACGTCATCATCCGCGGCGTCGACATGCTCGGGAGCCAGCCCGGGCGTCGTGCCCTGGTCCTGTTCAGCGATGGCGAAGACCAGAACAGCCGGGCGACGATGGACGCGGCCGTCAGGCGCGTGGAAGGCAGCGATGTCACGATCTATACAGTGGGGCTTGGTCAGGCCACGCGCGTGGCGACGCTGCGGTCGCTGCTCGAGCGCCTGGCGACGCTGAGCGGCGGCCGGGGCCTCTTTCCCGACCGCAGCGAGGAACTCGAGGCGGCGTTCGGCGAGATCGTGCAAGATCTATCGAACCAGTACCTCCTGGGCTACCAGCCCGAGAATCAGGACCGCGATGGGGCCTGGCGGCGGATCGACGTCAGGGTCCGTGTGCCAGGCAAGTTCAACGTCCGGGCGCGGCAGGGGTACCGGTTGTTACCAGAGGGCCGCTGACGCACGCGGCCGGGGACGGACGCGACATGACGACACAGCGACGACGGCTTACTCTCACCCTGGCGTTGGCGGCCGCAATAGGCGCGACGGGCGCCTCAGGCCTGGCGCAGCAACCACCGCCCGCACCAGCCACTCCACAGGAGCAGCCGGCGCCACCCGTCTTCCGCAGCGCGGTCGATGCGGTCGCGGTCGACGTGTCGGTCGTCGATGACCAGGGACGCCCGGTCCGCGGCCTGAAGGTCGACGACTTCGAACTGACGGTCGATGGCCAGCCGCGCCAGATCAACTCGGCCGACTTCGTGTCGCAGACGGCCGCTGACGGTCCACCCGTCTCACCGTTCTACAGCACCAACGAAGGTGCCGCCGGTGGGCGGCTGATCATGATCGTGGTCGACCAGGGCAACACGCGCCAGTTCGCGGGCGCACGGTTCATCAGGGCGGCCACGCGCCTGCTCGACAACCTCGGGCCGGGCGACCGGGTCGGCCTGGCCGTGATGCCCGGGGGCGTTCTCGTGGATTTCACCAACCACGTCGCGCTCGTGCGGGCGCGCCTCGAGCGGCTGACGGGGGGCGCTACCCGCGCCATGAACCGGCAGGCCGTGCAGCGTGTCGGGCTCGCCGAAGCGCTCGCCATCGAGCGGAACGACGCGCACGCCTTCGACGCGGTCATCGATCGCGAATGCAACCTGATCCGGAGCGTCGAGTTGATGGACGCCTGCATGAACGACATCCGGCTCGAGGCGACGCAGGCCGTTGAATACCAGCGCTCGCAGACGGCAACGTCGCTGACCGCCCTGCGGCAGATCATGGGCCGGCTCGAGCGCGTGCCGCGCCCCAAGACGATGGTGCTGTTGACCGAGGGCCTGGTGATCGACCGGCGAATGGCCGACGTGGGGTGGGTGAGTGCGGCATCGGCGGCCGCCCGCACCAGCCTCTACGCGATCGTCCTCGACGACACGTTCGGAGACATGGACCTCAGCCTCAACCGCAACAGCGCGTCGAGCGGCGACGACCGGCAACTGCGCCGGGAGGGCATCCAGGCGCTCGTGGGCCTGGCACGCGGCGCGACATTCGACGTCGTGGCCGGCGCGACGAGTGCCTTCGACCGGTTGTCGCGCGAGCTGACGGGCTACTACCTGCTGGCCTTCGAGCCCGACCCGTCTGAGCGCGACGGCAAGGCGCACGAGATCAGCGTCAAGGTGAAGCGCACCGGCATCGAGATCCGCGCCAGGCGTGAGTTCACCGTCGCCCCGCCGCGGACCGAGCGACGCACCGACGCCGACGCCCTCGGCGAGGCGATTCGCGATCCCCTGCTGGCGACCGACCGGCGAATGCAGGTCGCGACGTACAGCTTTCCCGACCCCGGCACCAACAATGTCCGCGTGCTGATTTCGGCCGGACTGGGGCTCGGGGCCGATGAGCTGCCGATTCGCGCCGTCGCTTTCCGCGTCGTCGACAACGACGGCAAGGTCACGAGCAGCCGCCTCGACGAGGCGCCGGCGCGCACGGATGGCGATCACCGATACCTGGCCACGGTCGTCGTCCCGGCCGGGACGTATGCCCTGAAGATCGCGGGCATCGACGGCGAGGGCAAGATCGGGACGGTCGAGCACCTGTTCACGGCCGGCCTCACGGGCGTCGGTGCCTTCTCGGCGGGCGACCTGATGCTGTCAGATGACCTGCCAGGCGCCAGCGGTCTTCGGCCGACCATCCAGCCCGTGATTCGCGCGGCGGGGCTGCTGTCGTATCTCGAACTGCAGACCAGGGACACGGCGCTGTTTGCCGGCGCGACGGTGCGCATCGAAGTGGCCACCGAGGCCAACGCGCCGGCGCTGGCGAGTGCGGATGCCGTCATCGGCCCCACGAAGTACCCGACACGACGCATCGGCGAGGGGCGGGTTGCGATGATGGACCTCCCGCCGGGAGACTACGTGGCGCGTGCCGTCGTCATGCTCAACGGCCGCCAGGTCGGACGGCTGCTGCGCGAGTTCCGGTTCGATCCGGGCAGCGCTGCCATCGGCGGGGCCGCGAGTTCGTTTGCGCCGGCCGTAGCGGCCTTCGATCGCGCGGTCGTCCTGCGACCAGAGGTCGTCGGGCCGTTCGTGACCCGTGTCGAAGCCGCTGCGGTGGCCGAATCGGAGTCGCCAGCGGTCCATGCCGCGTTTGCCGCCGCCCGGGAGGGGCGCCTCGGCGACCTGCCCGACCTGCTGAAGTCGTCGGCGACGGACGGCGTTGCGACGACGTTCCTGCGCGGGCTCGGCCTGTTTGCGCGCGGTGACCTCGAGCCGGCCGCGGCGGAGTTCAGGAAGGCGATTGCGGCCGGGGCCGACGACTTCGTCCCGGGGACGTTCTACCTCGGGGCCTGCTACGCGGCGGGTGGCCGCGACAGCCAGGCCGTTGGGGCGTGGCAGACCACGTTGGCCGTGGCGCCGCCGTCGCCGGCCGTGTTCTCCGTGGCGACCGACGCCTACCTCCGGCTCAAGGACTGGGAGGCTGCCGCAGACGTCGCGAAGGAAGGCCTCGGGGCGGAGCCGGTCAACGACGATTTGCGGCTGCGGATGGCGTTGGCGCTGGGGATGGCGGGCCGCTTCGGCGAGGCGCTCGACGCGTTCGATGGTCATCTCGAGCGGCATCCGGCAGACACCGAGGTCCTGTTCCAGGCGCTGCGCGTGCTGTACCGTGCGCGCGCCACCGGCACGACGATCGCTGGCAAGGACGACGATCAACAGCGCTTCGACCGCTACGTGCGCGCCTACGCAGCTGCCAGGGGCCCGAACCGCGCGCTGGTCGACCAGTGGGCGAGGGCGTTCGCCGCGACGGATCGCTGAGCCGACGCGCCCGGTACGCACGGCCCGCCCTAGTACGCCCCGCCCCGGCAGGCATCGCGGCGAGACGTCTGGTCGAGTGGAGGCGTCGGTCCGGCCGCTGGGCGTTGGCACGACGCAGGTATCGGCGTCCTGGCCAGTAGTTCGCCGCCCGCCGGCAGGCGTTCGCGGCGCGGCCGACCCTGGACCGGCCCACCGGGTGGCACCGCCCCGGTGCGTCACGCCCGTCGCCCTACAAAAACAAAGCCCCACAGGCCGTGAGGCCTGCGGGGCTTCGAAAGACAACCGAAGTGCCTGGTTCCGGCCGGGACCGAAGCCCCGGCCGGCCTTTGGCAGTCTTAGAACAGGAAGCGAACGCCCAGGCGCGCGGCCAGCGGCGTCTGGAAGCCGTTGTCCATCAGGAAGCGCGGATCCTTCGCGATCGCGGCGATGAGCGAGTCGAAGTTCACGTTGCCCTGGTAGAACGCCTTCTCGTCGAACGAGATGCCGTTCGACTTCTGCATCGTGATGAACCTGTTCGTGGCGATGTCGCTGTTGAGCAGGTTGAGGATGTTGAGCTCGACCTGGAGCTGACGCGCATCGCCAATCTTGAACGAGTGCTGCACGCTCATGTCGGTCTGCATGAACACGGGCATACGACCGTCGCTCTCGCGGCCGAGGTACTGCACCGGGAAGTTGCTGGTGGGCAGCACGCCGATCTCACGCGTGACGGGGATACCGCTGGCGATGTACTCGTTGAGGCCGATCGAGGTGCCGAAGGGCAGCTGGTAGATGAACTGCGCCTTGACCTGGTGCGGACGATCGGTCGCGAGCGGGCCAAACACCGGCTTGCCCTTGCCGTCGAAGCTCATGATCGGGTAATCGAAGGCGCGGCCCACGTTCGGGCTGGTGCGGCCGTTCTCGTCCGACTGCGACAGGCCCGAGTAGTTGCCGTAGAGGCGGCTCCACAGGTAGCTGCCGCGGAAGTACCAGTTGTCGGCCATGTTCTTCGTGAACGCCACTTCGACGCTGTCGTAGTCGCGCTGGGCCTTCGGCTGGTTGGTCTTCGGATCGGTCCAGGCCAGTTCGGTCAGGTTGAAGCCGGGGTTGGCGACGACGTAGATCTCGTTGCCCTGCGCATCGAGCGAACCCGTGTCTTCAATCGTGCGATTGAGCCACTTGCGGACGTAGCGCAGCGACACGGCCATCTTCGGCGAGAGCTGGTGCTCGAGACCGAACGAGGCCTCCTGGCTCTTCATCGGCTTCAGGTCCGGGTCGATGGCGTCAGAGCCGAACGACGGGTGACGGAAGTCGATCGGGCCACGGATGAGGGTGCCCGAGCACGCCGGCGGGCAGCCCGCCGCTGACGTCAGGTTGGCCCAGTCGTAGGTGTCCAGCGTGTAGTAGTACTCGAGCCACTTGTCACCACCGAACGAGCCGCGCGGCAGTTCCAGCTTGAAGATGTCGTAGAAGATGCCCCACGACCCGTAGACCTTCCACTTGCCGTTGCCCTGGACGTCGTAGGCGAAGCCGAGGCGCGGCGCGAGCTTCTCGCTGAACGGGAACTCGACGCCATACGAGGGGATGTCGGGACCAGCGGCGTACGCCGGCACCTTCTCGCTCTCGGTGCGGAGGCCGAGGTTGATCGTCAACTTGTCGTTGACGGTCCACGCGTCCTGGATGAACAGGCCGACGTTCGTCGTGCTGACGTCACCTTCCGTGACGAAGCCCTGCTTCGGATACACGCCGTTGCTGCGCACCGAGTAGTAGCCGAACGGCCCGCCGCCGAACCCGGTCAGGGGCACGCCCCAGCGGATCGTGACGCGGTTGCCCTGCTCGCCCGACAGCACGTTGTTGCCCACGTGGTCGAACTGCACGCCGGCCTTGATGGTGTGCTGGCCACCGGCGCTCACGTAGAGGGTCGAGTCGAGCTGGAAGTTGAGGCGCGTCTGCTGGTCGCGGGTCGTCGCGCTGTTGGTCGCGAGGTTCGAGAAGCCGGTGGGCTGCTGGAACGCCGCGGGCACCGCCACGCCGTTGAGGCCGACGAGGCCGATGTTGCTGAACGAGAAGGTCGAGCGCGGCTCCTTCGGCACGCCGTCATCGAAGAAGTCCGAGAAGTAGTAGCCGCTGCGCAGGCCCACGAACAGGTTCGGACGCACGACCCAGTCGGCCTGGCCCGAGAGGCTCCAGTTCGGCGAGGTGCGGTCAATCGCATAGTTGGTCGTGCGCGCGTCTGCGCCCGTCTGCGCCGGCAGCAGGCCCGTGCGCTTGCCCCAGTTGTTGTTGTAGGCAATGCGCGTGCGGAGGCTGTTGGTCAGCTGGGCCGTCTGGTTCGCGGTGATGTTGTGCACTGTGTCCTTGCGGACCTTGCCGTCGAACGTGTTGGCGGTCGGCGTGCCAGCGGTCGAGGGCGACACGCTGCGCGTCGCCTTGGTCAGTGTCGGCTGATAGGCTGCGAAGAACCAGGCACGGTCCTTCCAGATCGGACCACCGAGCGAGACGCCCGGCTCGAAGCGGTTGTACTCGTCTTCGGGGTAGGTCCAGTACTCGGCCTTGTTGCTGTCGGTCGGCGCCAGGCGCAGCGACGGCGCGTACCCGGCCTCGAGCCTGTCACCCTGCCAGTAGAAGCGGGCGCTGCCCTTGAAGCTGTTCGTGCCGCTCTTGGTCATCACGTTGATGACGCCACCGAGCGCGCCGCCGAACTCGGCGTTGTAGCCGCTCGACTTGACCTGGACCTCATCGAGGAAGTCGGCGATGACGCCCTTGCCCGACACGCCGCTCTGCAGGTTCGTGGTCTCGACGCCGTCGACGATGAACCGGTTCTCGCCGGCGCTCGCGCCGTCGATCGACAGACCACCGAGCTTGCCTTCGTTGTTGGCGCCAGGCGCCTGCGTCACGAGGGTCGTGAAGTCGCGGCCCTTCGGCAGCAGGTCGATCTGCTCGCTGCGGATGCTGGTCGCGCGCGCGCTCTGCTTCGTGTCGATCAGCGGCGACTCGGCCGAGACCTGCACGTTCTCGGCGACGCCGGCCACGCTCATCGAGAGCTCGACCTTCTTGATCTGACCGAGGCTCAGCGGCACTTCGGCCATCTTCGCCGTGTTGAAGCCCGCCAGCGTCGCGGTCACTTCATACGTGCCCGCCGCCAGGGCCGGGAAACGATACACGCCAGCGGCGTCGGTTACGGCCGACACCACCGAGCCCACGGCCACGTTCCGGGCTTCGACGGTCACACCCGGCAGCACGGCACCGGTCGCGTCTTTCACGACCCCTTCGATGGACGCCCGCTGCTCCTGCGCAAAAGCTGGCATGGCGCAGAGCAGGGCCCCCAGAAGGACGCTCAGTATGGACTTACGCATTAACCACCCTCCTGTGAATCACAGGTAGACGCCGACGCCAAGACGGCGTCGGTTACCAACCGACCCATTCGATCCGCGAGTTGCCAAAGAAACGTCCACGCGGTCTTGCCCAAAAAACACAGGGTCGCCGGGGTGAAGGAATAGCATGTCGCGTGCCACGTGTACGTGGCCGTAAGTCATTGCAAAATACACAGAAAGGGACGAGTGGACCCTCGCAAGGGACGAAGATCCAAAATAGTGATTCGAGCGTGTCCAAATGACCGGATCTGGGATGACCGGCACCGCTGCCGTGGTGAGCCGGCCCCAGTCACGGGCGATTCGTCACGCCTGCCCTCAGCGGGCCGTCAGCTCATCCATCAGGCGCCGGGCGTCGGGGTCGTCGGGGGCCAGCCGCAACGCCAACTCCACTTCGGCGATCGCCGCATCGCGCTGCCCGGTTCTGGCATACAACAGAGACAGGTGGACGCGCGACGCCACCCTCGTACCGTCGAGCGACACCGCACGCCGCAACGCCTCGATCCCCTCGACCCGCAGGCCCTGGGCGCCCAGCGACACCCCGAGGCGCTCCCAGGCCTCGGCCGACGACGGCGATAGCCGCGTCGCCGCTGCAAAGTGACGGGCAGCGAGGGCCGCATCCCCGAGCCGGAACGCGGCCTGCCCCAGTTCCCCCGCCTGGGCGGCATCCATCGCCGCCTCCGGCGGGATGCGCGCCAGCGCGGCGCGCGCGGCATCGGCCTCCCCAAGCGCCGCATGGGCGTGCGCCAGGTGATAGGCCGCCTCGTGCGGGGCCGTCGAACCGTGCAGCGCCAGCGTCAGGGGGCGGATCGCTTCGCCCGCTCGACCCGACGCCAGCAGGGCCTCGCCGAGGGCCAGCGCCACGTCGGCGTCGCCCGGCGCGACCTGGCTGGCGCGCCCGAGGTGCGCGAGCGCCCCGGCCAGGTCGCCTCGTTCGCGCAGCCCAATCCCGACCCGGTAGTGCAGCAACGCCGGATCGGGGTGCAACGCCTCTGTCTGGGCCAGCAGTGCCTCGGCCTCGCCGATTCGCCCCTCGCGCACCCACGACACGATGCGTTCCATCCGCTCGTTCATCCGCCCGTCGTCGGTCCCGAGTGGCCGCTGCACCAGCGCCCCGAGTGCGAGACACGGCACGATGGCGCGTGCGGACGCCCTCCACGCCGTCGCCCGGATCCGATCGGCGACCCACGCCAGGCCCCCACCCGCGCCGATGGAGAGGGCGACCAGCAGCGGCAGGCGATATCGCGACGACACGAAGAAGGCGACCAGCGTCAGCGCATACACGACGGGGAGGGCGAGCCACGCGGCATAGGCGCGGCGCCGTTCGGGCGGCGCGGCGACGAAGAACCCGACGAGCCCCACGGGGACCAGCAGCCATGGTCCGACGATCAGCACGCGGAGGATCGTTGCTTCGTCCCAGGCGAAGTACGCGAACGAGTGGTTGAGGGCGGCGTCGTGCGCGCTGAGGGTCAGGGCCACCTTGCGTGCGAGCACTCCGAGCCACGTGCCGGGCGCCGCCGCGACGTCGCGCCACGCCAGGCCGTAGAAGTGATCCGAGGCCTCGCGCGCGGTCGCCGGCCGCCCGAGCGCGTCGCTCGCGAGGCGCCGCACGTCGGCCACCTGCCCGGCAATCGACGGCGTGATGCCGGGCACCGCCTTCCAGGTGCCGTCGGCGCCGCTCGCGTTGCCGATGTAGAAGTTCAGCCCGCCGTGCGAGGTGAGCACGACCCACTCGCCGCTGACGATGCGATTCCGTACGGCTGCCGGTGCCACCAGGAGCACCGCGCCGAGCAACAGGGCGGCAGCCTGTCGCGCCGCCACGCGCGAACGCTGGCCGACCCACCACACCAGCGCCATCGCCGGCCCGCACGCGACGGCATTCGGCCTGTTGAGCGACAACATCCCCAGTGCTGCGCCCGCGACGACGAACCACCGGAGGCCCGCGGTCTCGCCACGTGACGCCGCAGCGTCGAAGGCGCGCGTGGCGGCCCAGAGCGCCAGGGCCGTCAGGAACGGATCCACCTACGACTGCAGGATCAGGGTCTCGTTGAACACCAGCAGCCCGGTCATGGCGGCCAGAGCGCCCGCCATCAGTCCGGCACGTCGGTTGAACCACGCGGTGGCGGTGTCGATGACCAGCCACACGGCGACCACGCCGAGCAGCGCCTGTACGACGCGCGCTGCGAGCAGCGAACTGCCACTCGTGGCGAAGACGGCGCCGAGCAGGTAGGTGTAGAAGGGGGCGAGGAAGTATGGCTCCGGGGCCAGCGCGAGGTCACCGCCTGCCACCCGTGTGGCCAGCGCGACGTACGCGCCATCGTCGAGCGTGGAAGATGGCTGCAGCAGCGGATGCGGCGCAAGCTGCGCCAGCGCCACGACGCGGATCAGCGCGGCGCCCGCGAGGATCCACCAGTGGCGGTGATCCCGGCGTGGGGGCGGAGGAGTGGCAACGTCGTGCGATGGCGTCTGCCGGCGCGGGGGCATTCGACAATCCGCGAACGTGGTTGAAGGTAGCGCGCTTCGCGGCAGCCTGCGCGAAAAAACCCCCGCCGGCCGGGTGAGGCCGACGGGGGTGACGATCGAGCGGCGCCGTACCGCCCTTCGACGCGGTCGTGTCGAGGGGGCAAGTCCGCGACACGGCCGCGCACGAAGGGCTCAGCGGGCAGGATCAGAAGATGAACTTCACGCCGACGCGCGCCGCGATCGGCGTCTGGAACGAGTTGGCCTGCAGGAAGCGCGGGTCGATCGTCGCGTTCTGCGCGGTCAGCAACTGCTGGAAGTT
>JAEUQQ010000492.1 GCA_016789685.1 Acidobacteriota bacterium
TGGCCGTGGTGCCGGGCTGGTACATGTAGCGGCCGGTATCGACGGCGAGCAGGAACGTGCCCCATGTCGCGTTCAGCGTGGCCTTGCCGGAGACCTCGCGCTCGCTGCTGTCGGTGACACGCGCGTCGACCTTGAGTGACATGTCGGCCGCCGTGTCGCTCACTGGCGCCTGCACGGGCACCCTGGCTTCGCCGTTGGCATCGAGCGTTGCCGTGCCCTCGAACACCTGGTCGCCGTAGTAGTCGCTGTAGTAGTCGGGTTCGTCACCGGGCGTGTCGACGTAGCGGTACGGCGAGTAGTAGCCGCCGCGATAGATGACGTAGGTCACGCGGCCACCGGCGACGGGTTGCCCGAAGTAGTACTTGGCGCGGATGGTCGCGGTCGCCTGCTTGCCCTGCTGGATGAAGCGCGTGGGCACGCGCACGTCGACTTCGAACTCGGGCTTGCGGTACTCCTGGACCTCGAAACTGCCCGTGGCCGCGTCGTCTTCGCTGATGACGCGCACCGAGTAGTCGCCGAGTGACGAGGTCGCCGGCACGACGAACGACCCGTGCACGGCGCCGAAGGCGTCAACCGGGCGCTCGGTCCGCTGCAGGACCTTGTCGTCGGGATCGACGATGGCGACTTCCACCGCCGGCCGGTCGAAGGGCACGACCTGGCCGCGCGTCTTCCAGCGCAGGATGCCCTTGAAGTTGACCGTGTGGCCAGGCCGGTAGACGGGGCGGTCGGTGTAGATGTAGCCCGCGAGTTCGCGCGCGCGTTCGCGCAGGAAGTAGCCGCCGGGGTCGGCAACGATGGTGTCGTCGCCGCACTGCGCGAGCGCCACGAGCCCTTCGACTTCGCCGTGGGGCACGTCGGTGACGTAGGTGCCGTCAGCCCCCGTGGATCCCTGCGCCTGGACCTTCTGGTTCATCACGATCGCGGTCGCGCAGTCGGCCTTCGGATCACCGCTCGCGCGGTCGGCCGCGTAGAGCACGACCTGGCCGGGCGCCGCCTTGGTGATGAGTCCGAGGTTCGAGACGATGACGACCGTGTAGGCCCGCAGGCGCGCGTTCGTGGCCTCGACGAGGTAGATGCCCGGCGACTTCAGGTCGAGCGGGATGCTGCGTGTCTCGTAGTCGCGATGGTTGGGCAGGATCTCGCGGAACGACTCGACGACCTGCGCGGGGTTCAGCGGGGCAATTTGCGCGTAGCCTGTCGCAGCGACCCGCTGGCGCGTGACGACGGGCGTCGAGGCGTTGCGCCGGGTGTTGCGCGCCTGGCGGTACTCCCACGACACCTGGGCGCGCACGAAGTCGCGCACGCTGGCGCGCCAGCTGGCCTTCCACGCGGCGATGCGCTCGATGAGGGTCCGCTCCTGCTCGACGACGGGCTCGGGGCTGCCCAGATTGTGCAGTTCCCTGAGTCCGGCGAAGAAGGCGACGGGATCGGCGACCCGGTAGATGCGGAAGTCGAGGTGGTCGATGCGCTCGAACCCGACCGAGATCGTGATCGCGCTTCCCGGCGTCACGACCTCGGCGCTCGACAGCGAGAACGCCGGCTCGGTGCTGGCAGGCCCCTCGTCTTGCGCACGCATCGGTGTGATGGTCGCCAGCAGGCCGAGCGTGGCCACGAGCGCGACGCGGCATCGCCGGCGTGCGCGTGGCACGCGTGAGGTCGTGGTCGCGGTGCGACGCGCGGTCGCGTGTTGACGGGTGGTTGTCGAAGGCATGTGCACCTACACCATCCTGAGCCTGAAGACGCCGATGAAAGCCCGATTCGCATCCACGGGGCGCCAGCGCGGCGACGGATGCCGCAGCAGGTCGGCGAGGCGGGCCTTGCGGACCTCGCCTGGCGATGCCGGCCCCGTGTCGCGCTGTGCCGACGGTCCCGTGTGATAGACGACCCAGTCGTCACCCGACGGCTCGAATACCGATCGCCCGACGAAGACCATCAGGTGATCGGGCAACCGCTGTTCGTCCTGCCTGAAGTAGAGGAGGTCGGCCGGCCGCAGGGCCGCGACGTCGCGGCCACGCGGGTCGGCGTTGAGTGTGACGATCGTCCGTGCGTCGGCGAACTCCGCGTAACGAGGCGGGCGCCCGGCGGTGACGGCAAAGAGCGGCAGCATGCCGTCGCGTTCGAGTGGGCGCGCGGCGACGTCGGGCAGTGTCACGGCCAGCGGGAAGCGCATGCGGCGGTGCCAGTCGTCGGTGTGCGGACGCACGGCCTCGCGCACGGCGTGGCGCAGCAGGGCCGCGCAGTCGGTGACGTCGGGTGTAGTGCGGTAGAACTGCGCATCGGCGAGCACGGTGATCCAGGCGCGCAGTGCCGCCCGGTCTGACCCGTCGCGTGGTGAAACCTGTGCATCGGCGCGCACCAGGCACGCGACGACGAGCAGCCAGAGCGGGAAGGCGAGCACACGCACGGGACGGTAGCGGACGTCCGACACGGTATCACGAAGGCCCGTCATGCGCGCGACACGCAGTCGCCCACTGCGCGCCAGAGGCTGACCGCGTCGGCACGGCGTCCCGACACCTGCGCCGCGACGGCGCGTGCGGCCAGGCCGGCCATCCAGCATGGCGTGAGCACGATGCGCGACGGCGTTCCCAGGTGACGCGACACGTAGCGCGCCTGGTTCCGGTGGAAGATCCGCACGAATGCACCCGCGCCCAGCGTCTTGACCGACACTCCGCCGACGTGCGGAAACGTCGCCCGCGGCTCGAACACGACGCGCAGGCGCTGCCGATGGGCGCGGGCGCAGAAGTCCACGTCCTCGAACCAGGCCGGGTAGAAGGTCTCGTCCAGGCCTCCGAGGCGATCGAAGGCGTCGCGCGTGACCATCAGGCACGCGGCGGCCGGTTGCTCCACGTCGATGGGGCCGCCCCCTTCGAGATCGAGATCGGCTCCGAGGTAGTGTCGCGTGGCCGGGTTGCCCGGCCAGAGGTGATCGACGAACAGCGCATCGGCCACCAGTGACGCCAGGGTCGGCAGCCGTCGCACGGTGAACCCCGCCTGTGTCGAGCCGTCCGGGTTGACCAGGCGTCCGCCCGCGATGGCCGCATCCGTCTCGGCCAGGGTGGCCGACAGCCGCGCCACCGAGGCGGGCGGCGCCTCGGCGTCGGGATTGAGGATGAGCAGGTGCCGATGCCGCGCCAGGCGCACGCCCTGGTTCACGCCTCCGGCAAACCCGAGATTGCGGCCGGCGGCGACGACACGCAGCGCGGGTGCCGGCATCACAGCCTCGAGACTCCCATCCGCTGATCCATTGTCGACGACGACCACATCGTCGCTGGCTGCGCATGACGTCGCGACGGCGCGCGCCAGCGCGGGGCCGGCGTTCCAGTTGACGATGACGATCGAGACCGCGGGCATGCGCAGGCAGCGTCAGCGCGGGAAGGCGATGGCGGCAGCCGCCGTGTCGGGCGCGGTGTCGAGGCGGACGGCGCGCAGACCGTGCAGCGCCAGCAGGGCCGCGGCGGCGTGCAGGGCGAACCCGTTGCCGCTCGTCGAGGGATCGACGTCCGCGAGATCGAGCGCGAGCGGAGCCGTGGCGGGGCCCGGGGACGAGACGACGAGCCAGTCGTGCGCCGGTTCGCGGACGATCCGCAAGGTGACCGCGCTGGCAGACGCCTCGCGCATGACGAACGTGGCGAGCGCCGTGACGGCGCGCACCATGGCGCCACGGTCGACAACCGCCGTTGCGCTGGACGCGTCAGAGGGAATACCCGGGGTGGTGCCGGGGTTGCTCTCGTGCAGGCTGGCGGCAACATCGGCGATGATGTCGTCGAACGCGACAGCGCTGGCGTGCAGCGGCCACTCGCCGCGGGCGACGCGGGCCACGAGGCTCATGTCGTCGGCCATGGCCCTGACGCCGGCGACCGAGCGCATGGCCATCTCGACCACGTGCAGCTGTGGCGGCGGCAGCGGATCGAAACGGCCCGACTCGAGCATCGAGAGGGTGCCCACGGCCACCGTGACCGGTGTGCGGAGTTCGTGGGCGATGAACGCAAGCAGGCGGGCCTGTGCGGTTGAGGACGTGTCGGGCCGTGCGTCCTCGTCTGGCGCG
>JAEUQQ010000512.1 GCA_016789685.1 Acidobacteriota bacterium
CCTGCAGGGGGCTGCCGCCTCGCTGGCGGGCGAGATCGGCGCGCGAGATCTCGTGCCCGACCTGCGCGCGCTCGCAGCGTCTGGCCGGTTCTCGGTGCCCCTCCAGGCCTCGTGTGCCCTCGTGGCACTTGGCGACACGTCGCGACGCGCGTTCGTCGACGAGGTGCTGGCCGGGGAACTTCCCGACGCGAAGCTCCTGGCCGCGCAGGCGCTCGCCGCGGCGGGCGTGGATGGCTGGCAGCGCGCCATTGTGCCCGTGCTCGCCGACGTCAATCCCGTGAATCGCCTCGAGGCCGCGGCGCTGCTGTCGGTGTCGCACGCCGCGCAGGCGACGCCCATCCTCACCGAGGCGCTCACCGATCCCAATCCTGTCGTCCGCGAAGAAGCGATGCGCATCGTCGCGGGCCGGCCTGCGACGCCGCTCATGCACCTCAAGCGTGCATTGCTCGACGATGCGCCGGGTGTGCGGCTGCGCGCGGCTGCGGCGATCGAGGCGCGCACGCGCTGAGCTGGAGCGTTCCCGCATCGTCGTACCCCATTACATGAAACGGCGGCGGCAGCGGGCGATGTGCCGTGGGGCGTTCGCCGTCGTCGTGCGTGACGAGCGCGCCCCTTGGCCCTGGACGCCCGCGCCGACCATGTCGCCACCGCCGCCTGGCCTGTGCCGCGTGGCTTGCGAATCCTGGGCGACGATGGCATCGTCGGGGCGTGTGAGGCGCGAGCCTGCAAACAGCAGGCGTCGCTGACAACGCGCGTAGGCGCGCCCAGGCGCAGTGGCGGGCCGTGTTTCACGGGATCAGGCCGGATTCTGACCGGCACCATCCGTGCAGCGGGCAAGCCGCATGCAGAACACCATGCCGCAGATTCCGCTCGGACGCCCCGCCACCTACGACGACCTCGTCGCGCTGCCCGAGCACGTCGTCGGCGAGATCGTGGACGATGAATTGTGGGCATCGCCGCGGCCCGCACCGCGGCACGCCGCGTCGCACTCGTCGCTGCTGGCTGCGGTCCACTCGGCCTTCAGCCGGGGGCCAGCGCGGCCCGATGGCTGGCTGATCCTGCTCGAGCCGGAACTGCACCTCGGCCGGCACGTGCTCGTGCCCGACCTTGGTGGATGGCGTCCGGCGCGGCTGCCGCGCCTGCCTGACACCGCCTACTTCACCGTGGCGCCGAACTGGGTGTGCGAAGTGCTGTCGCCATCGACAGCGGCCCTCGATCGCGCGAAGAAGCTGCGCATCTACGGCGAGTCGGGCGTCGACCACGCGTGGTTTGTCGATCCCGAGAGCCGGGTGCTCGAGGTCATGCAGTGCGCGGCCGGGCAGTGGACGCTGATCGACACCCACGCCGGCGCCGCCGTCGTGAACGCCATCCCGTTCGAGAGCCTCGCCCTCGACCTGGCGACCCTGTGGTACGACGACCCGCCCGCCGTGCCCGGCCCACCCTGAGCGAGCGCAGCGAGTCGAAGGGAGCGAGCGCAGCGAGTCGAAGGGAGCGAGCGTGCCCGACGTTGGGCCCGCCCTGAGCGAGCGTAGCGAGTCGAAGGGAGCGAGCGTAGCGAGTCGAAGGGAGCGAGCGTAGCGAGTCGAAGGGCTGATACAGTCTCACGCGCATGAGTCGGCTCTTCACACACGCCCTGGCGTCTGCGCTGGCTGGCGCCGTGGCGTCGGTGGCGACCCTGGCGGCAGCCTTCCTGCTGTTTCCGGCCATCGTCTTCGAGATGGACCGCGACATTCCCCGTGCCACGGCAGGTTTTTCGCCAGTGGAACGCCATCTCGACGCGACCTACGCGTGGAGCGGCCAGCGCGCGCAGGTGGCGCTGCCCGGACTCGACCGCAACATCGCGTGGACGTGCGTCGTCCGCCTGCGTGGCAGCCGCCCGCCCGGCGTGCCGCAACCACAGGTGCAGATCGCGGCCGACGGCGTGACCGTGCGCACCGAGTCGGCCACCAATACCTACCGTGACGTCGACGTCGCCATTCCCGGGCGACGTGGACGGCACGGCCTGAGCCTCACCATCACCAGCGAACCGACCTGGGTGCCGGGTCCCGGCGACCCACGCGCCCTCGGCGTGCAGGTCGATCGCATCGCGTGCACGCCAGGCGGCGCCGCGGCGTGGCCGCCGGCGCGGAGCCTGGTGGCGGTGGCGGTCTCGGGCGCTGCGCTCGGCGCGGCATTCGCGCTGGCGGGCGTGGGCGTTGCCGCGGCAAGCGCGTTCACCATGCTGGCGTCGGTCGGCCAGGCGCTGATCGTGGCGTCGGGCACCGCGGCGTTCGGCGCGTGGTCCGATCGCGTGATCACCCTGGGGCTCGCCATCGCGCTGGCCATGCTGCTGCTCGTGAAGGGCATCGAGGCGGCGCGGCGGCAGACACCGTCGCCCCAGGCCGCGTCGGCCATTGCCGTGTCGGCGCTCGCGCTGCACCTCAAGCTGCTGGCGTTGCTCCATCCGGCCAAGCCGATCATCGACGCCGTGTTCCACGCGCATCGTTTCGAATGGGTGCAGGCGGGGCGGTACTTCTTCTCGCAGACCATGCCCGATGGCGTGCAGTTCCCGTACGCCATCGCCCTTTACGTGTTCGCCCTGCCGTGGGCCGCGTTCACGAGCGATCACGTGCTGTTGCTGCGCGTCGTCGTGTGCGTCGTCGAAGCGCTGGCCGGGGTCCTGCTCTATCCCATGGTCGTTCGCACGTGGGGCGATCGGCTCGCCGGCCTGGCGGCGGTGGCGCTCTATGCCCTCGTGCCCCTCGCGTTCATCGTCGTGGGCAACGCGAACATGACCAACGCGTTCGGCCGTTCAGCGGCACTCGTGGCCGTTGCCGCCGCCGTGTGCTGGCCGCTGGCCGGGCGTCGGGCGGCGTGGAGCGTTGCGGGCCTGACGCTGCTCGTGAGCGTTGCGCTGCTCTCGCACGTCAGCACGCTGTCGCTGCTGGTGGCGACCCTGCTGTCGGCAGCCGTGCTCACGTGGTGGCTGGGCACGCGCGACGAGCGTGGCCGTGCCGTGTGGCTGGCGACGTCGGTGGTGCTGGCGGCGGTGGTGTCGGTGGGGGTGTACTACGGCCACTTCGCCGACGTGTTCAGGACGCTCGAGCGCGTGCGCGCGCGTGCGGCAGTAGGTGACGTGGCGACGCCTGGTCAGGACGCCGCGGCTGCGGACGAACGCACCGGCGATCGCGACGCGTCCGCCGTGAAGGGCACGATGGCGAGCGAGCTGCCGGGCCGGGTGCTGCTGGCGGTGTCGCTGAGCCAGCGAGCGGTCGGCTGGCCGGTGTTCGTGCTGTCGGTGGTCGGCATGTGGCGGCTGTGGGCCCGCGGCGTGCGCGACCGCCTGGGCGTCATGCTGCTCGCGTGGGGGGGCACGTGGGTCGTGTTCGTGGCGGTGGTGATGATGGCGCCGGTGGATGCACGATTCCAGCGCTACGCCGTCGAGTTCCTCGACCGCGTGAACTACACCCTGTCGCCGGCGTTCGCGCTGCTGGCCGGCCTCGCGTCGGCGTGGGCGTGGCGTGCGGGGCTCGCGTGGCGTGTCGTGGCGTCAGTGCTGTGCGCCGCTGCCGCGTTCGTCGGCGGGCAGCAGCTCGTCCTGTGGCTCCGCTGAGGCGGGGTCACATCTTTCTTCATCACTTTCTGCACGCTGTGTCCCCGCCTGCTCCGGGGTCAGCGCCGCCAGAGCAGTTCTGCCGCGCGGGTGCGAATCGACGCATCCCGGTCGCGCAGCAGCGCCAGCAGCCGCGTCTCGTCGAGCAACGTCGTCGAGGCAAACGCGTCGAGCGTCAGCAGGCGCACCTGCACGGAGGCGTGCCCGAGTCCCCGCTCGAGCACCGCGCGCGCCATCGCGGGGCGCGCGGCCGCCAGCGTCGCGCCGGCGTGCGCCCTGACCAGCTCGTCCTGACCCTGCGCGGCGCCCTCGAGGGCCGTCACGCCACGCGGATCGTTGATCGTGACGAGCACCGACGCCCCGCGCACGAGGTCCATGCCCGTCAACTGCGGGAGCAGTCCCCGCAGCTCGCGCTGTGCCTGCGCGTCGCCCATCGCGGCCAGCGAGACGACGGCTGGCGCGCGCGCAATCCGGCGGAAGTTGATGGCGAGGTAGCCTCGCAGCGACTGCTTCGCCTCGTCGGTGGGGAAGGCCGCCATCGCCGCGGCCGCGGCGTGCTCGATGCCAAGGTCGCCGTCGTCGAGGAAGGCCATCAGCACCGGCAGCGCCACGCCGGCGGGGGCTCGCTGCAGGACGGGCAGCAGCGCGCGGCGTTCGGCCGCGTGCGGCGTCACGGCCAGCGCCGTCACGCGGGCGCCGGCGCGCCGGTCACCGCCGCGGACGAGCACCAGCGCGGCCGAGGCCCGTGTCGCGGTCGGTGCCGTGGCGTCGTCGGCGATCGCCGCCATGTCGGCCAGGCACGCCGAGGTCGTCGGCGAACGGCGAGGGGCCTCGGGGTCGGTGTTGCCGGCCACGGTGCGTTCGCAGCGGGCGATGGCGGCACGCTGTGGGTCTGCGGGGGAGGATTGCGCGAGGGCGGCGTCGGCGATCGCGCGGAGCAGTGCCGAGTCGTGTGCCGGCGCGAGGGCGAACCGCGCGGCGTAGGCGTCGAGGGCGACATCGAGGCGGTGCGCATCGGCCGCCGCGAGGATCTTCAGGCGCAGGCCTTCAGGGGTCGTGGCGCCGGCGGTCAGCGCGAGGGCGCGGTCGGCGCGGCCGGCCTTCAGTGCCGCACGGGCATCGGCCAGCACGGCCGGCGATTGGGCGTGCGCCGCGGGGCCCGACAGCAGGGCGCACAGCGCCACGGCCGCGCAGCGGCGGCGCGGCGGGGCGACGCGTGCGGCTACAGGAGCTTCGTCACCCACAGCGGCGAGTCCTTCTTCGGCAGGTCGCACGACTGGCAGATCGACGGTCCCCCGTGGTCGAGGTGGGCGCGCCGCACCTCGCGGAAGCGGTCGTTGTTCCACACCTCGACGATCGAGTGGGTGCGCAGGTCGCCGAGGATCTCGCGGCCGTCGAAGTCGGCGCAGCACAGCGAGACACGTCCATCCCACAGCACCGTCAGCGTCAGCCACGGGCGGTAGCAGGGGTAGTTCACGTCCGATTCCGCGTTGAGCGTGCCCGCCCAGTTGTGCAGGTCGGTGATGTGGATCTTGTCGGCGCGCTTGCCCCACTGTTCGATGAACGCCTGTTCCTCGTTCGAGTTGTTCTGACGCACGAACGAGAGGATCAGCTTCGGCCGGCGCTTGCCCGACGCGTCGCGGTAGTGCAGGAGGCGTTCGATGCCCGCGATGACCTTGTCGTACTTGAGGCCCACGCGGGTCGACTCGAACACGTCCTTGCCGGCCGCGTCGAGGCTGATGTTGATGGCGTCCATGCCGGCATCGACGAGGCCGCGGGCGACCTCGTCGGTGATCAGCGAGCCGTTGCTGATCATGCCGACTTCGCGGATGCCTGCCTGTTTTGCGTAGCGCACCTTCTCGACCAGCCCGCGATCCACGAGCGCTTCGCCGTAGTTGTGCATCCGCACGTGGGTGATGCCCAGCGCCGCGCACTCGTCCACGACCTTGGTGTACAGGTCCCACTCCATGATGCCCTGCTTGCGCTCCATGTCGTCGCGCGGGCAGAACACGCACTTGGCGTTGCAGATGTTGGTGCTTTCGATCTGCACGATCTCGGGCAGGACCGGAGACTGGTTCTTGCCCGCGGCCAGCATCAGCGTGCGGACGGCCTTCGCGTTGCGCGACAGCGTCCGCTCGACGAGGCGGCGGGCCTGCGTGCGGATCGGCACTACTGGGTCCTGAAGAACTCGATGACCTTCACGAGGATCTCGTCGAGGTCGACCGTCGGGCGGTAGCCGACGAGTGCGTTGATCTTCGTGATGTCGGGAACGCGCCGCGGCATGTCCTCGAATCCCGCCTCGTAGGCCTGGTCGTAGGGGATCGTCACGATCTCTGACGCGGAGCCGGTCATCGCCTTGATCTTCTCGGCGAGGCCGCGGATCGAGATCTCTTCACCATTGCCGATGTTGAACACCTGGCCCACGGCCCCGGGATGTTCGACCAGCGCCAGCAGCGCGCGCACGACGTCGCCGACGTAGGTGAACGAGCGCGACTGCGTGCCGTCGCCAAACACCGTGATCGGGCGTCCCGACAGGGCCTGCTTCACGAAGTTGGGGATGACCATCCCGTACTGCCCGGTCTGGCGCGGCCCCACGGTGTTGAACAGGCGGACGACGATGACGGGGAGCTTCTTTTCCTTGTAGTAGGCGAGCGCGTGGAACTCGTCGATCAGCTTGCTGCAGGCGTAGGCCCAGCGGTGCTTGTCTGACGGGCCGAGCACGAGGTCGGCCGTCTCCGAAAACGGCACCTGGAGGCTCTTGCCGTAAACCTCGGAGGTCGAGGCGACGACGACGAGCTTGCGCTTCTTGCTGGCGTGCTTGAGGACGACCTCGGTGCCATGCACGTTGGTCTCGATGGTGGCGACCGGTTCCTCGACGATCTTCTTGACGCCGACCGCGGCCGCGAGGTGGAACACGACGTCGCTGCGGTCGAGCATCTCGGCCAGCAGCGGTTCGTTCATCACCGTGTCGATGGTGTAGTGGAACCGGGGATGGTCCTTGAGGTGCGAGATGTTGTCGATCGAACCCGTCGAGAGGTTGTCGAGAACCCAGACCTCGTGTCCCTGTGCCAGGAGCAGGTCGGCAAGGTGCGATCCGACGAACCCGGCTCCGCCCGTGATGAGTGCGCGCATGTGAGGTAGGCCCTCCGCGGACCGAACGGCCATTCTATCGCACGCACCCCGAATTGGGGTCAGACCCTCATCATCCGCCGTTTCCGCGACGACCCCTGCGGTGGTCACGTCGGGCGGCGTCACCACCCTGATGGCGGGAGCACGCCACCTAACCGGGTGCCACTCCTGCAGATAGACGTCCGCACGACCCTTGCCGGAGCCCGACACGAGGCGGCGGAGATGGCGCGGCCCGCCCCGGCGGCGCCAGGTCGACCGGTGTCCTTTGTCGCCTGCCGTTGTCGAATTGGCCGTGTGCAGGCGAGATTTTCGCCAAATCGGGTCAGACCCCAATTCGCCCCAATTCAGGCACCGGTTCACGCGCGAATCAGGGGGGGCGCTGGGCGATGGCGCGGGCGGCGCG
>JAEUQQ010000527.1 GCA_016789685.1 Acidobacteriota bacterium
GGGGTGGGCCGCCGGGACCCCGGCGGCGCCGCCGTGCGGGCCTCGCCTCAGGCCAGGCCGAGCTGTGCGAGGAGGGCGTCGAAGCGCGGCATCCCGCGCAGCGTCCCGAGGCGCAGGTCGACGCCGATGAACGTCAGCCCCGGCGCCCGCGCGTCGCGGGCACGCTCGAGGTCGTCGAGCGCCGCCACGGGTTCGCCGAGCATGGCGTGCAGCGCCGCGGCATACACCGACGAGGCGATGCAGCCCGGCCCCCGCTGCAGGTCGAGCGCGCCGAGGTACGCGCGCCAGTATCCCGTCCAGCCCTCGGCGGCGTGGGCACGCCGCAACGCCTCGACCGCCGACTCCGGAATCCCCACCTGCGGAAACCAGCGCCTGAGGTACGCGAGCGCCCGCTCGACGTCGCGGCGCCCTTCGGCAATGTGCGCCAGCATCGCGAGCGCGTCGGGGAAGTCGGGCGCCACCGACATCATGCGGTGCACCTGGGCCTCGGTGGCCTCGATGTCGCCCGTGTGCATCAGCGACCACGCCACACCCGACATCGCCAGCAGCGACATCGGGTCGAGCCGCTCGGCCTGCCGCGCGGCGTCGAGACCTTCGTACAGCCGCCCCCTGCACGTCAGGAAGAGCGAGTAGTACACGCGCGCCGTGAGGCTGCGGTCGTTGAGGGCGATGGCCTGCGTCAGGCGCCGCTCGGCCTCGACCCAGTTCCAGTCGAAGAACATCGCCGCGATGCCGAGTGTCGCGTGCGCCTCGGCCAGTTGCGGATCGAGTTCGACGGCGCGGTGTGCGGCGTGGCGCGCCAGCGGCAGCGCGTCGGCCGCCGGCATGTGGGCGTAGTACGCCATGGCGCCATAGGCATCGGCGAGGCCCGCGTGCGCCAGCGCAAACGACGGGTCGAGATCGATGGCGCGCGCGAACGCGTCGACCGACGCGCGGAACCCGCTCGCCGTCCACTTGTTCCACTGGTGCCGTCCGCGCAGGTACTCGCGGTAGGCCTCGGAAGGTGTCGGCGCCTTCGCGCGGGGGGCGCGCGGCGCACGCGCCCGCGTCAACTGCACGTCGAAGCGGCTGCGGACCGCCTCGATGATGTCGTCGGCAATCACGGGCGCGAGCGTCGACAGCTCGCGGGCCGGCCTGATGAACCGGCTGCCCCACAGCTGCGACTCGTCTGAGGTGTCGACGAGGTCGGCCTGCACGTGGAGCTGGTCGCCGCGCACGGTGATGCGCCCCGAGAGCAGCACCTCGGCGTTGAGTTCGACGCCGAGCGCGCGCGGCTCGCCTTCGCGGCCCACGTGCCTGAACGACAGGGTGCGCGGCACGACGCGCACACCCTTCACGCCAGCCACGGCGTTGATGATCGACTCGGCGATGCCCTCGCCGAGGAAGTCGAGATCGGCGGCGTCGCCAGACGCCACGAACGGCAGCACGGCGATGGAATGCGGCGAGGCGCCGCGCGTGCGGCCGCGGGCCGTGCGGCCCGCCCGTCCGCCCGCAAGCGACGGCGCGGCACCGGCGGACGAGTCGATCGCCACGGCGCGCAGGGCGGCCGACAAATCGCGCGCGCTGCGGATGCGCCGCTCGGGGACCTTCTCGAGGCAGAACCGGATGAGCCGATCGAGGGCCGGCGGCACCTGGATGCCCGACGCCGACGGCGTGGGCGCCGCGTCGTTGAGGATCGCCGACATGGTGTCGGCCGGCGTCTCGCGCTCGAACGCGCGACGCCCGGTCACCATCTCGAACAGCACGCACCCGAGGCCGAACAGGTCGACCGATGGGGTCAGCGACAGGCCCCGCACCTGCTCGGGCGCCATGTAGCCCACGGTGCCGACCAGGGTGCCGACCGACGTCTCGATCATCGTCGGCGACTCGGTGGTCGTGGGGGCGGGCTCGGCCGAGCGCGCGAGGCCGAAGTCGAGGATCTTCACGCGCTCGTCGCGAGTGAGGAAGATGTTGTCGGGCTTCACGTCGCGGTGGACGATCTGCTTGGCGTGCGCCGCGGCGAGTCCGTCGGCGATGGCGGCGGCCACGTCGACCGCGGCCTTCCACGGTAGCGGCGCCACGTCGAGCCGCGCGCGCAGGGTCTCGCCGTCGAGCAACTCGGTGACCGAGTACGGCACGCCGTTGTCGATACCGAAGTCGAAGATGGCCAGGATGTTGGGGTGCGACAGCGCGGCGATCGCCTTGGCCTCGCGCTCGAACCGCGCGCGCGCCGTCTCGTCTTCGGCAAAACGCCGCCGCAGCACCTTGACCGCAACCTCGCGCTCGAGGCGCGTATCGCGTGCGCGGTACACCTCGCCCATGCCGCCCTTGCCGAGGGGACTGACGATGTCGTAGTGGCCGAGGCGACGACCGGGAGCGACGTGAGCGGGAGGCGGGGACGGCACGTGCACGACGATTCTATCCGTTCGACGGACGCTGCGTCGTGAGGGTTTCTGGCGCCGGCAGACGTTCCTGCTACCTGAGCCGCGTTCCCCGGGGCTCTTCCTGGAGAACCCGCGTGCGTCACGTCCCCTGCGTCCGTCGCGGCCTGGCCGTTGCCGCCGGACTCCTCGTCAGTGCGTCTGCCGGCATCGCGCTCGCGCAGCCGGCCACACCGATCCTGCTCAGTCCAGCGCTTGGCGGCACCGCCGCGGGCAACCGCGGTGCGGGGCAGGCGTACCTCGGCGGCGCGAGCATCAGCGCCGACGGCCGCCGGGTGGCCTTCGCGTCGGCGTCGTCCGACCTCGTCGCCAACGACGTGAACGGCACGGTCTACGACGTCTTCGTGCGCGACCTCGGCACCAACACGACCATCGCCGTCAGCGTGACGGCGTCGGGGGCCACCGGCAACGGCGAATCCGGATTCCCGACGATCTCGCCCGACGGCAGCCTCGTGGTCTTCCAGAGTGACGCGTCGAACCTGGTGCCCGGTGACACCAACGGCGTCACCGACGTGTTCGTGCGCGACCTGTCGGGCGGCACCACCCAACGTGTGAGCATCGACGAGCGTGGCGCCCAGGCCACGGCAGCCAGCGGGCTGTACCGGCCATCCGCCATCAGTGACGATGGACGCAGGGTCGTGTTCGCGTCGAGCGCCAACCTCCGAGACCACGACACGAGCGGATATGACGACCTGTATCTTCACGACCGCTTCGGCAACACGGAGCTCCTCACGTACCGGAGCAACGGCGTCGGGGCCAGCAGTTACCCGCCCCCGGTACCGGTGCGGCACCTGTCGGGCCCCGTCATCAGCCGCGATGGAAAGTGGTTGGCCTTCGAGAGCCTGGCGAGCGATCTCGTCGAGGGCGACACGAATGGTTCGGCCGACCTCTTCCTGCGTCACGTGCAGCGCGAGTCGACGATCCGGATCTGCGTCAACCCTCGAAGTGGGTCGACCGCGACCGCCGACGTCCCAGCCCTCGCGTTCAGCGCCGACGCGCGGTATGCCGTGTTCGCATGCGCGAGCCCTGCGCTTGGGCCCACCGACATGAACGGGGCGACCGACATCTTCAGGCGCGACCTCGTGACCGGCGAGGTGCTCGCGGTCAGCGTGCGCAGCGACGGCCTCGCGATGGCCGACGGCCCTTCGGCCTGGGCGTCGGTCTCGGCCGACGGCCGGTTCGTCGTCTTTCGCAGTTCGGCGGCCGACGTCGTCCCTGGCGTCTCGGGTACTCACGTCTACGTGCGCGACATGACGACCGGCGTCACGTCACTCGTTGACGCGTCGCCCATCGGAACGGCGCCGGCCCAGGTCGGCTCCGTCGCCCCCTCGTCGATCAGCGACGACGGCCGCTACGTCCTGTTCGTCAGCTACGGCGCACTGGCCTCCGGCGCGGTGCAGGATCTTGGCGAAGCGTACGTCCGCGATCGCGAGACCGGCACGACGCGGCTCGTGAGCACCAACATCACGCTGGCGTCTTCGCAGTTCCAGGATGTGCTGCCCGGCGCGCCCGTGGCCGTGAGCCGCGACGGCAGCACGGTAGTCTTCGAGTCGTACCGGACCAACCATGCCACCGTGCCCGACACGAATGACGTCGCAGACCTGTTCGCCGCGCGTGTGGCGCCAGGAACGTGGCCCGGCGGTCAGCCGCGGGTGAGGTTGAGCGTCTCGGATGGCGGGCAGCCGGCCGTGCGCGGCGAGCGGATCACATACACCCTGGACGTCACGAACCAGGGAACGGCAACGTACCCGGGCGGCACGCTCAGGCTGACGGTGCCTGGCAACACGCGGTGGCAGCCATTGGCCAGCTCCCAGGGCTGGCGCTGCGTGCCCGACGGTGAGGCGTACAGCTCGTGCGACATCGCGGTGCCGCCACTCGGGCTGTCGAGCACACACCAGGTGCAGTTCGCCGTGCTGGTCGACGATGACGGTCGCAACCGGGTCGTCACCATGACGGCAGCGATCGAAACCGACATCGCCACGGAGTTCACCGCCCCGCCGTCGTGCCTGCCGACCGGACCAGTGGGCGCCATCTACTGCTGCCTGGCCGAGGCCCTCTTGCTGTTCCCCACCGAACCGGCCGGTCGTGCCAGAGCGGTGGCGCCGTTGACCGACGCCGACCTGGAGACGCTGTACGTCGTCCGCGACCGCATCATGCGGCCAACGCCCAACGGGCAGCACTACAGCGACCTCTACTACGGCTACCGGAACGAGGTGCGCGACACGATCGTCGGTGACGCCGCGCTGTTCGCGCGCGCCGGCGCCATCCTCGACGACTGGATGCCCGGCCTCGACGCGCTCGCCAATGGCCAGGGCGACAGCGTCATCATCACGCCACAGCGCGTGGCCACGCTGGTCGCCTTCCTCAACGACGTCGCCGCGGCGGCGCCAGCCGCGCTGCGCACGGTGATCCTCGACGAGCTGACGCGCTTCCCCGCCGACGACCTCGCCGGGCAATCGATGAGCGCGGCGGCGCGCCGGCTCGGCGTCCACGACGGCGGACTCTACAAGCGCTACTTCGCCGAGGGGGCGACCGGCACGTTCTTCAGGACGGCGCTCGCGCTGTCGAACGCCGCATCGACGGCCGTCGATGCGACGATCCGCTTCCTCACCACCGCCGGCAACGCCATCGTCCAGGCCATCACGGTGCCGGGCTTCGGACACGCGACGGTCGATGTCGGCACGGTGCCCGGCCTCGAGGCCGCAGAGTTCTCGACGGTCGTCGAGTCGGCCCTGCCGCTGACGGTCGACCGCACGCTGACGTGGGACGTCTCGCGCTACGGCAGCCATACCGAGGCCAGCCTCGCGGCGCCGTCGCTGACGTGGTACCTCGCCGAGGGCGCGACGCACAGCGGCTTCGACCTGTTCTACCTGCTGCAGAATCCCGACCCCGCACGCAGCGCGACGGTCACGGTGCGCTACCTGCGGCCGTCGGGCGCGCCGCTCTCGAAGACCTACACGGTCGCGGCAGGCAGCCGCGCCAACATCTGGGTCAACCAGGAGGAGTTCGACGTCGCCGGCGTCGCCACGCGCGTGCTCGCCTCGACCGACGTCTCGGCGGTGTTCACCGTCGCCAACGACGTCCCCATCATCGTCGAGCGCGCGCTGTATCGATCCACCGGCGGCCTGACGTTCGGCGCGGGACACGAGAGCGCAGGCGTCACTGCGCCAGCGCGACAGTGGTTCCTCGCCGAGGGCGCCACCGGCGACTACTTCGATCTGTTCGTGCTCGTTGCGAACCCGACGGACCGACCTGCACGCATCCGCGCGCGGTACCTGCTGCCATCGGGGCAGGTGCTCACGAAGGAACACGACGTCGCCGCGAACAGCCGCTTCAACCTCTGGGTCGACCAGGAGGAGCTGCCCGCCGGCTCGGGCCTGTTCCCGCTCGCCGATACCGCGGTCTCGACCACGATCGAGTCGCTCGACGACGTTCCCGTGATCGTCGAGCGGGCGATGTGGTGGCCCGGGACCGCGGCGACGTGGTACGAAGCCCACAATTCGCCGGGCGCCACCTCGTCCGGGCTCGCCTGGGCCGTGGCCGACGGCGAGGTCGGCGGGCCGTCATCGATCGAAACGTACATCCTCATCGCCAACGTGTCATCGACGCCGGGCACCGCAAAGGTGACGCTGCTGTTCGACGACGGCTCCACGTCGACGATCTACGTGGCACTCCCGGCCAACAGCCGCAACAACGTGAGCGTGAGAGACGACTTCCCGCAGGTGGCGGGCAAGCGTTTCGGCGTGCTCGTCGAGAGCGTCGGCGAACAACGCGCGCAACTCGTCGTCGAGCGTGCGGTCTACGGCAACGCCAACGGCGACACGTGGACCGCCGGCAGCAACGCCCTGGCGACGCGACTGCGATGATTCGTCCCACGACCACGATCGGGTGAGGGACTCGGCGACCGGAGATCGTCACTAGGAACACAACGTCGTCTGCCGCATCCCCCGCACTGCGGTTGGAGAATCAGCCCATGCCTCCAATGCCCCGACTCGTCGGCGGGTTGTGCGGAGCCTTGCTCATCGTCACGATTCGCGCCATCGCTCCTCGTGCACGGCCAGTCGGCCGGCGCGCCGATCCTGCTGACGCCCAACGCCACGGGTACCGCCACCGCCAACCGGGGGTCGGCCTCGGGCTCCCTGGGCCGGCCCGGCCTGAGCGCCACCGGCAGGCACACCGTGTTCGTGTCGTCGGCGTCAGACCTCGTATCGGGCGACACCAACGGCACGGTGATCGACGTGTTCGTGCGCGACCGCGTGGCCAACACGACGACGCTCGTCTCGGCGACGCCCGGCGGCACCTCGGGTAACAACGAGTCGGGGTGGCCGACCGTCACGCCAGGCGGCACCCTCGTCGTGTTCGACAGCCAGGCCAGCGACCTCGTCGCCGACGACACGAACCTGCATCGCGACATCTTCGCGCGCGACCTGCTGACCAACACGACCGAGCGCCTCAGCGTCTCGACCTCGGGCACACAGGCCAACAGCCCCAGCGGGATCGGCGAGGACATCGCGGTGTCTGATGACGGCGATACGTCGCCTTCATCAGCGCCGCATCG
>JAEUQQ010000529.1 GCA_016789685.1 Acidobacteriota bacterium
CTGCGTCAAATAGAAATCCCCACCCGATCCCCTGGGCAATGCGAGGAGCCGCGTCACCTCCTCTGCGTACGCTTCCCACATCTCGTGTCGCGGGAGGGCGCCTGCATCGTGCAGCCGCCGCAGCACGACGAGGGGGCTGACCTTGAACACGCGTGCGAGTCGGTGCGACTCCTCCTGCGGGCCCGCCGCGGCGCGATACTGCTGCCGCAGTGCCGCAAGGGGAACGAGCGTCTCTGCCGCCACCTGATTGCACCACTCCTCGACGCGGTGCGTTGGCGTCGATGTCGGGTCCACGTTCGAGAGCGCCGACACCCCAAGCCAGATATGCGCGAGCTCGTGCGCCAGCGTGAACATCTGGGCGGCCTTCGTGTCGGCGCCGTTGATGAACACGAGCGGCGCCAGCGGATCCGAGAGGGCGAACCCCCGGAACTCGGCTGGATCGAGCTTGCGTCGGTTGTTGTTGCCGACGACGCCGTTGACCATCACCAACACGCCGGCGTTGTCGGCCTGCGTGATGAACTGCCGAAGCGCATCGGTCCATGTCGGGAGCGCTCGTCGTTGGTCGAGGCTGAAGCCGAGGGTCGAGCGAATGCGTTCAGCCGCATCGACAACAGCGGTTGTCAGGGTTGCGGAACCGACGAACGGCAGCGGCGTGTGTTCGCCCTCGGTGCGCAGAGACTCGCGGTACCACTCCTGGCGCTGCTGGCAGGTGTAGATCGTGTCGAGCAGGTCCGCGCTTGGTTGGGCGACCTGGGCTGCGGCGAACGTGCGGAAGTCGGGGATCGGGACATCCTCGACTGGTGGCGTCTCCAGGAACAGGTAGCCGATCGGCGCGTGCGTCGCGCGTGCGAACGCTTCGACTTGCTTCAGCGTCGGCAGCACCGTGCCCTGCTCCCACGCCGCCAACTTGGGCAGGCGGCGGGCCAGGGCAGACTCCGGGATCCGGGCCCGCTCCCGGGCCCATCGGAGCAACTCCGGTTTGACGCTCACGCGCATGGTCAGATGGTATCGCAGGGTCAATGCCCAGAATCGACGAAACCGCTCCGTCGTTCGCGCATCGTCGGAACCTCGATGGTCGCCCGTAAGTTTCCGCGCGAATCGCGCGTCTATGTAGTCGAAGGGGCTCGTCCCGGCCCAGCCGGACGCGTCCCGGGTTCGGTGCGCTCGGGTCCCTGAGGGATACGCCACCGCCCCCTGGCCATTCAGAAGCGATTGCGTCACCACACCTCCAGCCAGGCCGCAACTCGCGCGGCGAGGCGGCGCGCTCTGGGAGTCGCCGCCCTTCGAGTCCGCCAATGCCCGACGACCGGCGCTCAGCCGGAGGGCGATCTGCAGGCGCTCGACGTGCCGCGGCACTGTGCGACGCACGAGCGGGCAGGAACGCTGCTCGCACCTGACCTGGAGAACGAGCAATGCATGAGCGTGAACATGAAGGGAATCGCGGCGTAACGGGCGGCCTCATGGCGGGCCATCCGGACGGCGGGGCAGAGGTGCCTCGACGGCTTCTGACCGCAGTCGACGTCGCAAGGCTCGTGGGTTGTCACGAAGAGACCGTGCGACGCGCGTACTTGTGTGGACAGCTTCGCCGACTCAGGTTCGGCGTACGGAGTTGCCGATTCGCGCAGGCCGACGTTCTTGACTGGATCGCACGCGGGGCACCGACGAGAATCGGTGGAGACCGATGCCAGCCGCCCCGGCGGATGGGCCGTCGTGGCGACCGGCAGACAGGAGGCGCAGATGGCCGTTCGAAAGATCTGCAGGCCGAAAGGCTGCCGCTCGAGCCCGCGGTGTGATCACCCCTGGTGGTTCGACGTGATGCACGCGGGCAAGCGATGGCGCATGCGCGTGGACGAGTTCGCGTTCGCGCGTGGCGCCACCGAGGGCATCACGTCGAAGCAGACCGCCGAGCGCGTCTGGGAGCCGCGCTTCGTTGCCGAAGTGATGGCGGGCCGCGATCCGCGTGAGAGGCCCGCTAAGCCTCGCGATGCATCCGACACGTTGACCGTCAGCGGCCTCCTTGACCGCTACTACGCGAGCTACGTCGAGGCCGAAGGCCTGCGGAGCAAGGACACGATCAAGGGGCGGCTCAAGGCCGTGAAGTCTGCCATCGGGCACCTTCCGGCATCAGCGCTCGAGAAGACCGACGCCGTGCAGCGATTCAAGGGCGCGTATCGGGTGGGCCACGCGGTGGCCACCCTGAACCGCGCGCTCAGCACGCTGCGCGGGGCCATCAACTGGGCCAGGTTCCAGGAGCCTCCGCTGCTGGCGACGTCGCCGTTCCATCGCTTCGGCATCACCATCCGCACGAAGGACGAAACCAAGCGTGATCGCCGCGTCGGCGCAGTCGAAGAGAAGGTACTGCTCGATGCGGCCCTCGCCATCGAGTCCGAGGAACACGCGTGGGCCGGCGCGTCGATGCACGACCGGATCATCGGGGCGCTCGAGACGTGCTGCCGGCGCGGAGAGATGCTGCGCATCCGGAACCGGCACGTCGATTGGGAGCGACACCAGATCGCCATCCCCGGCGCCCACGCAAAGGACGGCGAGAACCGACGTGTGCCGTTCGATCCGCACGGGCGGCTCTCGGCGGTCCTGAAGCGACGTGCTGCTCTCGGGCCGGCAGCCTTCGTCTTCGGCGGACCAGACGGGACGTTCCAGGAGTCGTTCAGGACGGCGTGGGAGTCGCTCGTCCTCCGCGCCAACGGCCACGCGACGACGCGCGCGACGCCACATACGCGCGTCGATCGCGCGACGCTGCGCGCGGTCGACCTGCACTGGCACGACCTGCGGCACGAGGGCGCCTGTCGTTTGCTCGCCGACGGCGTCGACATCCGCACGATCCAACTGATGCTCGGCCACGCCGACATCAAGCAGACCCAGCGATACCTGAACATCACCGACGAGGAGCTGCGACGTGCCATGACCGGCGTCTGGGAGCGTCGTCGTCAACTCCGCCTGTCGGCCTCGTCCAGCCAGCCTGGCACCGACGACGCGAAGGCCTCCGGCCAGTAGTCGCGGCCGCACCGATTGTCTGCCGTTTGTCAGTCGGCGCCGGATCGGGCCCGTGCGGAGCGGTCGTCGAGTGGGTTGGCGGGCAGTGGCGATGGGCCCGCCAAGGGGATCGCGCGCCTTCGTGTCGGTCACGCGCACTCGTTCACTTCGAACCCGCACCGTGTTCGGGGTCGAGGAGGTCCAGGATCGCGCCGTTACGCCAGCGGTGAAACCACACGAACTGCGTCAGCTTACCGCGCCACCTTAGTACTCTGTCGTGCGAGACACTCGATGCGTAGTCCCTCGCCAGTCTGCCCTCAGCATCCCGGAGACCGCGATCAGCGCCGGCGTCGAGAAGCGATTCCAGTACCGTAAGATCTCCCCTCCGCGCCTGCCACATGAGTGCGGTTCGACCGAAGTCATCCTGAGCGTTGACGTCAGCCCCAGCCGAAACCAACGCCTGGACCGTAGTCGCATCGATTGCCACCATCAGCGCAGTAATCCCCTGCTCTGACCACCTCGCATCTGGCGAAACACCGTCACGCAGCAGCGCCCTGACCGTCGAAGGCTCCCCTCGCTGCGATGCCTCGAGCAGTCGCCGTCCCAGCTCAGATGGTCCATTGATCATGTCTTACTCTAGGTTGGCCATAGTCGACTGACAACCGCGTGTGGCGATATGCCGACAGCCCACAGCCAGGCTCCATTGCTGCTTCCGAAGACGCCGACAAGCCTGGATGAATCGCCGGAGGACAGATGCCCGGCCGGTAACGGTCTCCAGTCACCATGGACGCGCCAGAGCAAACAGCATCGGCAGCCCGAATGCCAAACGCAAAAGGGCCGACCTCCGTGTTGCTTGGCGCCAACTAGCTTGCGCGCGGTTCGGGGCCTGAGGCAGAGCCGCATGCAAGAGGAAGCGACGCGCCATGGCTACCGTACGGCTTGTCGGGTCCGATGTCCACGCCGACGCATCGCCGTCGCGACACCGAACGCCACCGGGCAGCCCGCTCGCTGGGAACTCATTCGCCGGCACGCCGGAGGCGGCGCGGCGCCCTGGTCCGCCAGCCGCCCTCCGGCGACGCCCGGTGTTGGCATGAAACCCGGTCGAAGGGATCCACGGGACCCAGGGGAGTCTACATTGTCGGGACGCACCGCAACGTACTCGGATTATCTAATCTGATGTTAATGTAACCACGAAGGTCATGTGAGTGGATAGCCACGGCACGCCAACCGCTGGTCAGAAGTGGGGGAGCGAACGACTCGCCGGGCGCGTAGCGCCACGCGGCACAGGACGTCGTGCGGTGCGTGGCGCCACCGCCCGCACGCGACTCTTGGCCAAACCCCAGCCGGCTTCGATCGCGTCGACGTCGTAGGAGTAGGGCCGCAGGTACTGGACCGCGGCAACGGCCGCTTCGCTCAGCGCGCAAATGCGCGCAGTCTTGTCCTTCTGCCGGCCTGCAGGAGTCGTTCAGGACGGCGTGGGAGTCGCTCGTCCTCCGTGCCAACGGCCACGCGACGACGCGCGCGACACCACATACGCGCGTCGATCGCGCGACGCTGCGCGCGATCGACCTGCACTGGCACGACCTGCGGCACGAGGGCGCCTGTCGCTTGCTCGCCGACGGCGTCGACATCCGCACCATCCAGTTGATGCTCGGTCACGCCGACATCAAGCAGACCCAGCGGTACCTCAACATCACCGACGAGGAACTGCGGCGCGCCATGACCGGCGTCTGGGAGCGTCGTCGTCAACTCCGCTTGTCGGCCCCGGCCAGCCAGCCTGGCACCGACGACGCGAAGGCCTCCGGCCAGTAGTCGCGGCCGCACCGATTGTCTGCCGTTTGTCAGTCGGCGCCGGATCGGATCGTGAGAAGACCGACAGTGAGAGGGTAGGCCGGCAGCCGAGAAGGCCAGCCAAGCCGAAGCAACGCAAAGAGATACAGGCGTTGCGAAGGCTGGCGCGCCCGGCAGGGCTCGAACCTGCGACCCTCGGCTTAGAAGGCCGATGCTCTATCCACCTGAGCTACGGGCGCGCGTGGGGCGGCGACTCGGGGCCGCCGCAGACGACAGGGTCCTATCCTACTCCAGCCCGTCAGACGGTCCGGCGCCTCGCGGCGCCCGCCGACGCCCGGTGGCGCGGGTGCGTCCGCTCACGGCCACACCGGCGTGCAGCGCACCTCTGACCGCACCGAGTGCGCGATGAAGCACTCCTCGTGGGCCTCGCGGTGCATCGCCACCACCTCGTCGCGCGTCGGCACGCGGTCGCCACAGAACGCGACGCACGGGTGCAGGGTCACCACCTCGATCCACGGCCTGCCCGTCTCGTTGCGGCCCATCAGCCCCTCGGCGGCGTCGGCGTAACGATCGACACGGAATCCGTGCATCGCGGCAATCGACAGGAACCACAGCATGTGGCAACTCGAGAGCGACGCCACGAACGCTTCCTCGGGATCGACCGCGGCCGGCTCGGCATACGGCACCGGCACGACATGCGGCGAGGCCGACCCGGGCACCTCGATGCCGCCGTCGAACCGCCAGACGTGGCGCCGACTGTAGCGGTTGTCGGTAAACACCTGGGTGCCACGCTCCCAGATCACGTCGGCGGTATACGAGGCCATGCGCACGAGTATCGCTTGCGGCGGGCCACTCGTGAAGGGCCCGACTGGCGGCATCGGGTTTGCACGGCGGCCGTTCGCGCCGACACGCGGCGCGAGGTGGCCAGGCGGCCGCCGCCGGCGGGGCGATGGCTCACACGACAGATTCACGTCCGGGTCGCGACCGCCCGATAAACCCGAGGTAGGCCCCCGTGCCCGCCCTGAATATCCGTCTAGCCTCGTCGGCCCTCGCACGCATCGCGCACGAGACGTTTGCCCTGTACCACGCCGACGACACGGAGTCGGGCTGGATTCGTGCGCAACAACTGTCGGCCGTCCTGCGCCTCACGCCGCACCTCATGGCCGCCAATGCCTTCAACGCGGTCGTCGTCGCGGCGACGGTCCAGGGGCACGCCGACGCGACGCTCGCGCTCTGGGCGGCGGCCCTCGCGGTCGTCATCGGCTCGGCGCTGGGCGCGTATGCGCACTCTCGGGGCCGGTCGCAGGCGGCGGCGTCGCGTCGCGCCTTCCACAGTGCGACGCGTCACGCGGCCATCCTCGGCGCGCTCTGGGCGGCCGTCCCGCTGATCTGGCTGCCCGACCTCGGGCCGCACGGCCAGTTCCTGATCGCCTGCCTGACCGGCGGCATGATGTCGGTCGGCGCGTTTGCCCTCAGCCCGCTGCCGGCGGCCACGCTCGCCTACGTCGGCATGCTGGTCGCCGGATCGCTCGGGGCGCTGTGGCGCACCGGGGGCGCGTCACTCCTGCTCATCGACCTGCTCCTCCTGGTCTACGCCGCCACGTGCATCTACGGCGCCCGCGCCTTCGGACGCAAGTCGATCGCCCTGCTCAGATCCGAACGTGGCGCCGAGCGCCAGCGGCGCATGGTGACCATGCTCCTGCACGACTTCCAGGAACACGCGAGTGAAGCGCTCTGGGAGACCGATGCCCGTGGCCGGCTGACGCACGCCTCGCCGCGCCTCAGCGAACTCCTGCAGATTGCCGACGCCGACGCGCTGGGGCACCCGCTGCACCGCTTGCTCGAGCACCAGAGCCCCGGCATCGGCGAGGTGCTCGCGGCGGCGGTCGCCGAGCGGCGGGCGTTCCGCAATGTGGTCATCCGTGTCAGGCGCGAGGCGGGCGAGCAGTTCTGGCAGATCAGCGGCAAGCCCGTGCTCGACGAAGAGGAGCTCGTGTTCGCCTGGCGCGGCGTCCTGGTGGATGCGACGGCCGAAATCGCCGCGGAGCAGCAGTTGCGCCACCTCGCCCACTTCGACTCGCTCACCGGGCTCGCCAATCGCGTCACCTTGCACGACGCGCTGCGCGACCACCTGGCCTCGGGGGCGCCGGGGGCCCTGCTGTCGATGGACCTCGACCACTTCAAGGCGATCAACGACACGTTCGGGCACTCGACCGGCGACCGCGTTCTCACGGCCGTCGCCGATCGCCTGCGGCGCCTCGTGCGCCCAGGCGACATCGTCGCGCGCCTCGGCGGCGACGAGTTCGCGGTGCTGGTCAGGACGCTCTCGGGCCCGGCGCCGGTGACCTCGCTCGCCGAACGCCTGCTCTCGTCGTTCGCGAGCCCGTGCGAAGTGCACGGCCGCCGCCACCAGGTCGGCCTGAGCGTGGGCGTGGCGCTGCTGCCCGAGCACGGCAAGGCCGTCGACGAGATCCTCGGCAACGCCGACCTTGCGCTCTACGAAGCCAAGCGGACCGGCCGCGGCCGCGTGGGCCTCTACTCGGCGCTGCTCGGCGAGATGAGCCGCCGGCGCGCGGCCGTCGAACAGGCGCTCAAGCATGCCGCCGACCGCCACGAACTCACGCTGCACTGGCAGCCGCAGGTCGATGTCACGGGCTGGCGCATGGTCGGCGCCGAGGCCCTGCTCCGCTGGCGCCATCCGGCCCTGGGGGATGTCGGGCCCGACGAGTTCATCACCGTGGCCGAGCAGACCGGCATGATGACGAAGATCGGCACCTGGGCCCTGCGCGAGGCGTGCCGCACGGCGGCGCGATCGCTGACCGGGCTCGACGTGGCCGTGAACATCTCGGCGGTGCAGTTGCAGGAGGCCGACTTCGTCGACGTCGTGCGCGACGCCCTCGCCGACGCCGACCTGGCACCGGGTCGGCTCGAAATCGAGCTCACCGAGTCGATCTTCCTGGGCGACGCCGACGCGGCGCTCGCGCGGCTGCGCGCCATCCAGCGCCTCGGCGTGCGCATCGCGCTCGACGACTTCGGCACGGGCTTCTCGTCGCTGGCCTACCTGCGCCGGTTCCCGTTCGACACGCTGAAGATCGATCGCTCGTTCGTGCGCGAGCTCTCGGTCCAGGACGACGCCCAGGCCATCGTCGGCACGATCGTGCAGCTGGCCCGCGCGATGCGCATGCGCACGGTGGCCGAGGGCGTCGAAACGGCCGACCAGCTGTCGCAGGTCACGCGCCTCGGATGCCCGCAGATCCAGGGGTTCCTGATCGCGCGGCCCATCCTCGCCACCGAACTCGCCGCCCTCAGGGCACAGTGGCCGACGTCGCCGATGCTCGCGCAGCCGCCCGGGGCCATCCTGCACTGAGCCGACGGGCAGCCGCGTCAGGCCTTCACGGCGCCCGGCTTTCCGGCTTCGACGACCAGCGACCCGTCGGTCGTCACCGGCCGATCGCGCACCGTGACCTTGTCGACGACCCTGAAGTCGGCACGCATGGTCTCGGGCGTGGCCGTGCAGCTGATGTAGCCGCGGCGAGCCCCGTGGTACTTCAGGTGCGGGTTGTTGGCGCGCAGGGTCTCCCACATCGCGATCTGCGCCGTGCCGTCGCCGCCCGAACTGATTGACGTGTTGGTGAACTCGGCCCCGATGGTCGGCGACTCCGGGCGCGTGAAGTCGACCTTGAGGTCGGCGCCGTAGTGCAGGTGCACGTCGCCCGACAGGACGATCGGGTTCGGGGCCTTCGTCTCCTGCAGGCGCGCGAAGACCCGCGCGCGCGAGGCCGTGTAGCCGTCCCACTTGTCGGTCTGCCAGCGCACCGGCGACGTGGTGCCGTCGAAGTCGCGGGCAAAGGTGGGCACCTGCTGCCCGAGCACGGTCCAGCGCGCGCGGGCATCGGCGAGGTTGCCGAAGAGCCACTGCTCCTGCGCCGAGCCGATGATCGAGCGCGACGGGTCGCCGATCAGGTGACAGTCGTTCGTGCCGGGCACCTGGCAGACCTGGTCTGAGCGGTACTGCCGCGTGTCGAGGACGTTGAAGTCGACCAGGTTCCCGAAGGTGAGCCGGCGATACAGCCGCATGTCGGGCCCGCGCGGCATCTGCGACGCCCGCAGGGGCATCGACTCGTAGTACGCCTGGTAGGCGGCGGCGCGGCGCAGCACGAAGACCTCGGGCGGCGTGTCCTGCTCGTCGTGGTCGTCGGCGTAGTCGTTGTCGACCTCGTGGTCGTCCCAGCTCACGATGAACGGGGCCGAGAGCTGCGCGGCACGCAGGTCGGGATCCATCTGGTACAGCGCGTAGCGGTTGCGGTAGTCGACCAGCGTGTAGATTTCCTGTCCGTTGTGGGGCCGCACGACATCGGGACGCGTGCGCGTCTCGTAGATGTAGTCGCCCGTGTGGAACACGAAGTCGACGGCTTCGTCGGCGAGGTGACGGTATGCGGTGAAGTAGCCCTGCTCGTAGTGGCTGCAGCCGCACACCGCAAAACGCAGGCGATCGACCGCCGCGCCTGCCTGCGGCGCCGTCTTCGTGCGCCCGGCCGGGCTGACCTCGCGCCCGACGCGGAAGCGGTAGAAGTAGTCGCGGCCAGGCCTGAGGCCCTCGACCTCGACATGCACGCTGTGCCCGAGTTCGGGACGCGCGATGGTGGTGCCCTTCTGCACGACGGTGCGGAAGGCGCGATCGTCGGCGACCTCCCAGCCCACCTCGATGCTGGCCATCGGCATGCCGCCGCCCTCGAGCGGCTTCGGCGCGAGGCGCGTCCACAGCACCACGCCTGTCGGCAGCGGGTCGCCCGACGCGACTCCCAGCGTGAACGGGTACTCGCTGAAGGCCATCTGCGCGCTGAGCGTCCGCGTCACGACTGACGGCGTCACGGCCGCGAGGCCGAGTGTCCAGGCGGCGTTGAGCAGTTCGCGGCGCGAGAAGCGCGCCAGGGCGTGGTCGTAGAACCTGAGCGACGGGGCGTGATCGGGCACGGGCGTCCTGCCTGCAGAAGGGCGAATGGTCACGGATGGTGGTGGTGCCGCGCAGTGTCGCACAGATCGCCAGCGTCCGCGCCGTCCCGTGACAACCGCGCGACGTCCGCGCAAACGAGGCGCGACGTAACGTGACGTGACGGTGGACCCGTCGTGCGGCGACGGATCCACCGCCATGACGGGCCCTTGCCGCGTCGACGAGGTTCAGCGCACTCGTGTCGCCAGCGCGTTGCTGCCGGCCGTCCAGATCTCGCCGTTCGCGTTACCGTAGACCGCACGCTCGACGACAATCTGCGCGCGTGGTGCGCCGATGCTCTCGACGAGCACGCCGAAGCGGCGTCCGGCCGCGGTGGCGAACTCGTCTTTCACGCTCACGTTGTTGCGGCTGTTGGCGGGCAGGGCAACGTACTTCACCGCCGTCGTGCCGTCGTCGAAGAGCAGCGTGACCTTCGCCTGCCCGGCCGTCGCCGAGACGTTCGCGATGAGCACGTAGGTCTCGAGCGATGCGGCACCGCCGACCTCGCCATCCGCGACCGTCCAGACGTAGCCCGATGTCGTGGACCCCGGCGAGTTGTGCGCTTCGTACCACGTCGCGGCCGTTCCCGGCCACCACATCGCACGCTCGACGATGACGCGCACGCCGTTGAGCGATTCGATGGTGGTCGAGACCGCCGTGTCGGCCAGCGGGAACTGGCCCGAACCGGCCGGCAGCTCCTCCTGGTCGACCCAGATGTTGAAGCGGCTGTTGGCCGTCACGGTGTGGTCCTTCGTCAGCACCTGCCCCGACGGCAGCAGGTACCGTGCGCGGACCTGCGCGGGCTGGTCGGTGGGGTTCGCGATGAGCACGAACAGGTCGAAGTAGTCGCCGGTGGCGCCCTCGGCGAGGAACCACTGCGTCGCCGGCGCGGTGACGCCGGCGCTCTCGTGGCCCGCGCCGAACGTCAGCGACGGCGTCGATCGGTACAACGCGCGCTCGACGATGATCGGGACACCGTTGGTGACCTCGAAGGTGGCCGACACGTCGGTTGACGAGAGTAGTCGCGTCGCGACGCCCTGCACGTCGAACTCCTCCTGGTTGACCCAGATGTTGGCGCGGCTCGACGGGGCGACGGTGTACGTCTTCGTCAGCGGCGCGCCCGAGGGACGCAGGAAGCGCACCGTGACCGAGGCTGCCTGCTGCGGGTCGGGATTCTGCAGCAGGTAGAAGAGGTCGAAGCCGCTGTGCGTCGCGCCCTCGGCGAGGTACCACGTCAGCGACGGCGCCGCGAGGCTCGTCTCGGAGTGGCTGCCGTAACGCGAGACGTCCCACGTCAGCGTGCGATCGACGACGATCGGCGTCGCCGACTCGACGACGGTCGAGAACTCCGCGGCCGCCATCCCGGTAACCGTCCCGACGTCGAGGGTGGTGCTGCCATGGGCCGGCACCGTGACGAGGTGCTGGATCGTCTGCCCGGCCGTGGTCAGGAATCGCACCGTCGCATCGACGGCTGTGGCGGCCGTGTTCGACAGCGCGAGCACCGTCTTGAAGAACCCGCCGGTGGCGCCCTCGGCGAAGTAGCGCTTGTAGGGGCCGCCGTCGTGCACGCCCAGCCGCCGCGCGGCCTGCGCCATCGTCATGCCGGCGAGTTCGCTGGCGGGGAAGCGCGTCAGTTCGTCGAGGATCACCGACTTGAGCGGTTCGGGCGCCGCGGCCGAGACGTCCTGCAGGAACGTGACCAGCGTGGTCATGCGCTGCGACGTGATCACTACCGTGTCGCCCTGGCCGCCCGCGAGGGCCGTGAGGCCGGGCATCCAGTCGTCGAGCATGGCCTTCGCGCGCGCGAGCAGGCCGGCGTTGCCGATGATCGTGTCGCGCACCGACGCCATGTGCGTGTAGTAGAGGTCGGCGTAGTGCTGCCCGTTGGGCGTCGGGCGCAGCACCTGGTCGCGGATGTCGTAGAGCGTCGTCATGTCAGCGGGCGTGGCCGCCGCCGACGCGCGGCCGTTCGCAGCGACGACCGCTTCCGAGAACGGGAGGTCGAGCAGGAACGGAACGATGCAGCACGAGGTCCAGTAGCCCATCGTTGTGTCGGCTTCGGCGCAGGTGCCCCACACCGTCTCTTCGAGGAACGAGCTGCCGAAGATGCCGGCGAGGAAGATCGAGATCGGGCTGTCGGCGTCCATGACGCGCACGCCGTCGCTGCGCAGGGCGCCGGCGAGCGCGCCGCCAGGGCGCGCGTCTTCGTCGATCTCGACGACGAACTGCGCGGAACCTGTCGCGCCAGCCGCGAGCGGGGGCAGGGCGAGGGTACAGGCGCCGCCTGCCTCGCCGTCTGGCGTGCACTGCCATCCAGGCGTGCTGGCATTCGGCATCCAGCGCGTCGCATCGGGCACCCTGAGGCTGATCACGGGCGTCGGGGCTGCGGCCGTTCCCGTGTTGCGGTAGTCGAGCCGGTAGTAGATCTCGGCGCCTGGCATCGCCTTCGCGCCCTGGTCAGACGCCGTGAGCGAGAGCACCGCCGTGCCGCCGCCAGGTGTTCCAGGGGTCACCGCGAACGCGAACAGGTCGGCCTGCTCGTTGTTGTCGGGCAGTGCCGTGTGCAGCGTCCGGTGCGATTCGAACAGCGCGACGCCGCCCTCGCGGCTCATCGCGCTGGTGACCGCTCCGAGGCTGTTCGGGAAGGTGGCCGTGGAGCCGCCCGTGATGTTGGCGCTGAGCAGCGTGGTCGTGCCGGCGACGCGGTCGCGCACGTAGGCTTCGCCGAGGTCGGCGACGGCCCCGGGCGCGAGCGCCGCCGAGCTCGAGAACACGATGTAGCGGCCGTCGTCGCTCATCGCGTCGCGCCAGACCGACGCGCCCTGGAAGGGGGCGGCGCC
>JAEUQQ010000532.1 GCA_016789685.1 Acidobacteriota bacterium
AGCCGCTGCGCCAGGTGGGCACCTCGGTGCAGTTGGCGGTGCTCGCACGCTACGACGACGGCTCGTCGCGCGACATCACGACCGCCTCGACGGGCACGCGCTACTCGGTGTCGAACGCAGCGATCGCGTCGGTCACGCTCGACGGCCGCGTCATCGCCCTCGCGAGTGGATCGGTGATCGTGCAGGCGAGCCACGAGGGGGCCTCGGGGTTCGCAACCGTCCAGGTCGCGTTGTCGGCCGACACCGATGGTGACGGCATCGCCGATGACCTCGAACTGACGCTCGGCCTCAATCCCAACGATGTCGCCGACGGCTACGAAGACCTCGATCTCGACGGGGTGTCGAATCGCGACGAGGCGGCGGCGGGCAGCGACCTGCGCGATACCGACAGTGACGATGACACCCTCCTCGACGGCGAGGAACTGCGTCCGGGTGCAGACGGCTACATCACGAACCCGCGCGCCGCCGACACCGACAGCGACGGGGTCAGGGATGCGCTCGAGATCTCGACAGGCAGCGATCCGACCGACGCGTCGAGCGTCAACTTCGCGCAGGCGCTGACGACGATCGCCGTCTCGCCTTCGCGTTTCACCATCAGCATCACCACGCTGAGCGCCAACGTGAGCCAGCAGCTCAGTGTCGTCGGACAGTTGCGCGACGGGACGACGATCGACCTGACATCGACGCAGCGCGGGACGCAGTACGCCTCGAGCGACATTGCGGTCTGCAACTTCGCCGGCACGCCCGGCCGCGTGTTCGGGTCGAATGACGGCCCCTGCACGATCACGGTGACCAACTCGACCTTCAGCGTGACGGCCGAAGGCACGGTGTCGTCATTCCAGCCGATGCGCCTCGGTTCGATTGCCATCCCCGGCTACGCGAACAACGTCGATGCGAACGGCGCGTTCGCCTACGTCGCTGCGGGTCGCGCGGGCCTCGTCGTGGTCGACGCCTCGCGTCCGCAGGCGCCGCAGATCGTCGCGACGCTCGACACGCCGGGGAATGCCAACGACGTGCGTGTCGTGGGCACGCGGGCGTTCGTGGCCGACGGGCTGTCTGGCCTTCGGGTCATCGATGTCACCAATCCAGCCGTGCCCGCCGACCTGGGCTCGCTCGACACGCCGGGAGAAGCCAACGACGTGATCGTGTCGGGCAACTGGGCGTACGTCGCCGACGGCGCCGCGGGTGTCCAGATCATCGATGTCACCAATCCGTCGCTGCCCGTGCTGCGCAAGACGATCGACACGCCCGGCATCGCACGGGGCGTTGATGTCGAGGGCACGACGCTGGTCGCAGTGGACGAGATGATCGACGGATCGCTTCACGTCATCGACGTGGCCGATCCGGCGAACGCGTTGCTGCTCGGAAGCGTCGAGGTCGGCCATTCGCTGATCGACGTGGACCTGACCGGAACGACCGCGGTCGTCGCGGCCTACGAAGGCGGTGCAGCGTTCGTCGACGTCACGACGCGCACGTCGCCCACCGTCGTGGCGAACATCATCGGCGGGTTCGGTGGGTTCGTGCCACGTGACGTCCAGGTGGCGGGCACGCTCGCAATCTTCGCCGAGCAGTTGTTCGCCAACGCCGCTGCGCCGATTGTCGACATCTCGTCGCCGACAGCGCCGCAGCAGCTCGGTGTCGTCGACTTCGGAGAGGACTACGCAGGCACCGGCCTTGCGGTGAGCGGGCCGTTCATCTACTGGACCGGCGAACGCTTCTTCGTCGGCAACGAGAACGGGACGAGCGACGACACGAAGCTGTTCATCGGTGCCTTCCTGCCTCCCACGGATGACGGCGGGATCGCGCCCACCGTAGCCCTCACGGCGCCGACGGCGCCGGCCACTGCCACCGAGACGACGACGCTCTCGGTGCAGGCGACGGCGAGTGACGACCTCGCGGTCAGGTCGGTGACGTTCACCGTCGATGGGGTAGCCGTCTTCACCGACACGTCGGAACCCTACGCCACCGACGTCCAGATGCCGGTGGCGCCGAACACGGTCGTGATCGGCGCGTTCGCGACCGACTTCGGCGGCAATGTCGGAGCGTCGACGAATGTCTCGGTCAGCGTCCTCGCCGACCCGATGACGACGGCCACCGGCCGCGTGATCGATGGAGCTGGCGCGCCCCTGGCCGGGGCCACGGTCTCGGCGCTGGGGCGTAGTGCCCAGACGCAGTCGAACGGCACGTTCTCGCTCGTGCTGCCGTCGCTGCAGGGTGACTTCTTCGTGACGGCGTCGGCGATGATTGGCGGCGAGACGGTGTCGGGACGCTCGGCGCGCGTCAGCCCCCAGGCCGGGGCCACGGTGTCGGTCGGGGACATCAGCCTCGGCGGCGCGCGCGTCGGCTACTTCGACGTCGGCGAGAACCGGGGATCGGCCACGCAGGAACCGTCGATTCTCGCGGCTGGCGGCACGCCAGTGCCCTTCGGGCGGATCGGCGACACCGACCTGGCGACCCTCGACATCCTGGTGGTGCAGAACGGCAGCCAGTTCACCGGCGAGTGGGTCGAGATAAGCGACCGCTACGACGAGTTCGTGCAGAACGGCGGCGTGATGATCGTGCACGACAGGCGGCTCATGACCTTCCCAGTGCCCGGGCTGTCGAACACGACGATGGTCGAGGCCCCGCTGGGGTTGTTCGATGTCGCTGTCACGAACGCGGCACACCCCGTGAACAGCGGGCCGCACGGTCAGCTCACCGACACGTCGCTCGACGACCCCGACGCGCCGGTGTATGGCTACGCCGACGCCACGACTGCACCGCTGGGGACGCAGGCGATCCTCCATCACCAGGAGGAGAACGTGGTTCCCGGAACCCGCCTCGTGACGTTCGCCTATCCCCACGGACAGGGCTGGGTGATCTACTCGACCGTCCCGATCACCTATTTCTATGGCGCAGGGGCGCCGACGGCGCGCACTGCGTCGAACGAGGTCTACCTGCCGAACCTGATCGCGTGGGCGATCGAGCTGGCGAAGGGATCGCAGCCATGACGACGCGTATGCAAGTCCACGCGTGTACCGCCGCAGTCGTTGCGGTGCTTGCCTGCGGTGCAGGCATCGGGGCGCAGCAGGCATCAGCGTGGAAGGCCCAGATCGGCCGCGAGGTGGCGGTTCCACGCCACCTCGAAGACGACGAGGAGTTCCGCATCAGCCTGCCTGAACTGGTGGAACACGGGCGTCGCCTGTTCGCCGCGAACTGGACCGAGCAGGAAGGCGGCGGACGTCCGCTCATGAAGGGCACCGGCAAGGAACTGTCGGATCCCTCGCAGCCGCTGACGGGCATGCGCGCGTTCAATCGCATCTCCGGGCCCGACGCGAACTCGTGTGCCGGGTGCCACAACCAGCCGTTCGGGACGGTCGGTGGCGGCGGCGACTTCGTGACCAACGTGTTCGTGCTCGCGCAGCGCTTCGACTTCGTCACCTTCGATCGCGGCGACGTTCAGCCGACGCGCACCGCGGTCGACGAGGGCAACGCGCCGGTGCGACTCGACACCGTGGGCAACTCGCGCTCGACGCCGGGGATGTTCGGCGCCGGCTACCTCGAGATGCTCGCCCGCGAGATCACGGGCGACCTGCACGCCATCCGCGACGCGATGGCGCTCGGCGAGAGCCGCGCGCTGGTGTCGAAGGGGATCTCGTTCGGCACGCTGACGCGCCGGGCCGACGGCATGTGGGACACGAGCCGGGTCGAGGGGATGGGGCGGCTGAGCCTGCTCGCACCGACGCCGCTCGACCGTCCCACGCTCATCGTGCGGCTGTGGCACCAGGCCAGCCATGTCGTGTCACTGCGCGAGTTCACCAACACGTCGTTCAACCATCATCACGGCATCCAGGCGACCGAACGGTTCGGGCGCGACACCGATCCCGACGGCGACGGCGTGATGAACGAGATGACGCGCGCCGACGTCACGGCCGCGACGGTGTTCCAGGCGGTGCTGCCCGTGCCGGGGCGCGTGATCCCGAACGATCGCGATGTCGAGGAGGCCGTGCGACTCGGCGAGCGGGCATTCGGCGCGATGGGCTGCGCGCGGTGTCACGTCGCCGAACTGCCGCTGACGCGCGCAGGCCTGCGCTACACCGAGCCGAGCCCGTTCAACCCGCCCACCAACCTGCGCCCCGGCGAGGCCGCGACGCTCGCCTTCGCGCTCGACGATCCGCGGCTGCCCCAGCCGCGCCTGTCGCCATCGCCATCGGCGCCCGACGTGGTCATGGTGCCGGCCTTCACCGATTTCAAGCTGCACGACATCACCGATCCCGCCGACCCGGCCGCGGCCGAGCCCATCGACATGAACCAGAGCCTGGTGTCTGAGCGGTTGCTCGGCGGGAACCGCCGGTTCGTGACGCGGCGGCTCTGGGGCGCGGCCAACGAGCCCCCGTACTTCCATCACGGGCGCTTCACGACGCTGCGGCAGGCCGTGCTCGCGCATCATGGCGAGGCGCTGCGCGAACGGCACGCCTTCGAGGAGGCGCCGGTCGAGCAGCAGGATGGCGTGATCGAGTTCCTCAAGACACTGCAGGTGCTGCCGCCGGGCACGACGAGCCTGGTCGTCGACGACCGTGGCCAGCCGCGCGCCTGGCCGCCCGCATGGGCGGCGTCGACGTCACGCTGACGAGGGATGTGCCGCGCCCTCAGGGACGGGTCACGTCAACCGTGTAGCTCACCTCGATGCCCTCGAGGATGTTGCCCGAGTCGTACACGAGGACGCAGTAGTTGCCCGCCGATGCCGTGCCGCTGAGCGCCGTGCTGCCGCTGCGCGCGTTGTCGTTCTTCGACACGGCGGTGCCGCAGGTCGTGCCGTCCCACGTGCCGATCCCCACCCCCATCGCCATGGTCGCCAGGGGCGCCAGGCTCGTGAGCCCGATCGTCACGGGACCCGTGGTCGTGACGGTGAATGCGTGCCCCGACGAACCGAGTTGCGCGACCGTGCCGGTGAAGCTCGTGGTCGTCGTCGTGGGCGATGGTGCGGTCGTCGAGGTTGCCTCCGAGCCACAACTCGCTGCAGGAACCGCGATCGCGAGGGCCAGGAGCAGACGAACAGGAAGGCAGGAGCGCAGCGAGTGCATGTCGTGGGTCGTCCTCCGGAAGAAAGGCCTCCGGTGAGCCGGGGCGAGGCGAGGCAAGAACGACGCCACCCGGGCCTCTCACGACATGGTGCGTCGATCGACGATGCCCTGAGGCGGAGCGTCCCCATCGTGTGACAACGCTGGCCTCGCAAGGTGACAGGCACCTGCCGTGCGCGGCGGGTGTGCACGGCACATGGGATGCGGCATGCGGTGACGTTCCATCGAGGCGTCGGGCGAATTGCGCGATGCGGACGCATGACACGACATTCCCGTGCGCGCGGTCGTTCCGGGCACACGCGTTGCAGCAGGGCGGCGGTCAGCCCGTCTTGTGCCCGCGTGCACGAGGCGGGCACTCCGTCGTGCGCATCCCTGCGCACGCGCATCGCGCACCGCCTCATTCCGGCAGGCCATCATGACGAGTTCGTGGACGATGTTCTCCCGCCCGGCCCGCGTTGTACTGGGTGTCGTACTGGCCCTGTGTGCCGCAGACGCCGCGGCCCAGAGCCGTGTCGAGGGGACGGTGCGAGCCGCGGATGGCACGCCCGTCGCCGGCGCCACCGTGCGGATCGAGTCGTCTGAGTTCAAGGACCCGCTGTCGGCCACGAGCGGCAGCGACGGCCGCTACGTGTTCGAAGGCGTCAAGCCCGGCGTGCGCGCGCGCATCGCGGCCAGCAAGGACGGCCGCCCCATCGCGCAGGCCTTCTCGCTGATCTCGCTCTGGGTCGAGACCATCGACCTCGTCGAGCGCCTCGCCCCCACGCGGCCGGCGACCGCAGAGGACGTGTTTGCCAACGGCTCATCGTCCGGGTCGATTGCCGGCATCGTGCGGGCCGCCGACGGGCGGCCGGTGGCCGCGGCGCGCATCCTGGTCGGCGACACGCGCGTGTTCGCCACGACCGATGCCGGCGGCCGCTACCGGCTCGAACGGCTCAGGCCAGGAATCACGGTGCCCCTGCGCGTGGCCGCAACCGGATACGAAGCGGCGACGCGCGAAGTCGAGGTCGCCGACACGACCCGCGTCTCGGTCGACTTCGATCTCACGCCCGACACGGTCGCCGCCGCGTCGGGGGCTGCCATGTCGATCGTCGAAGCCTCGGCCGATGGCGCCAGCGTCGCACTGCGAGCCGACCGCATCGCCAGCATCCCGGCCGTTGGCCCGCGTGACGTGTTCAAGGCCGTGCAGTTCCTGCCCGGCGTCGGTGCCAGCAGCGAGGTCAACGGCGACATCGCCGTGCGCGGCACGACCGCCGACCAGACACGTGTGAGCGTAGACGGCTACACGTTGTACCAGTGGCCCTCGACGCTCGCGATGCTCGGGGCCTTCAACGGTGACGTGCTCGGCCGCGGGCAGTTCGCGCCCTCCATGTCGTCGGCGCGGGATGGCGGGCGCCTCGGCGGCGTCCTCGAACTCGAGGGGGCTTCGAGCAGCGGCAGACAGCCGGGAGGCTTCGTCGATCTCAGCGCGCTGGGCGTCGGGGGATTCGTCAGCGTCCCGTTTGGCGGGCGCGGATCGGTCGTGTTCGGAGGCCGCCGCAATCCGCCCGCGTCGATGTACGCGGACGTGCTCGACGCCTACACCGCCAGCGCCGGCACGCCGGTGCGCGACCGCGCCCCGCGGTACTCCGGCGGCAGCCTCGCGACGCGTCCCGAGTCGCAGTTCCACGATCTCAGTGGCCGTCTCGAGATCCGTCCCTCGTCGAAGGACCGGATCGCGTTCAGCGCCTACGACGGCCGCGACGACCTCAATGCCTCGCACGACCTCGTCGTGCCCACCACGACCAGCGGATTGACGGCCGTGGACGGCACGGAACTGCCCGCCGACGCCGTCGTGCAGGTGTCTGACGTCAGGAACCAGGAATCGCGCGGGATGAGTGCGGCGTGGGAACGCCTCTGGTCGTCGTCGGCCTCGACGTCGGTGACCGTGAGCCGCTCGGAGTACTCGTGGCTGGCCGATGCGGCGCGGCTGCTGACGAGCCCTTCGACCACGAAGGACTACTCGCTGGCGAACCGCCACGGCGGCAGCCGTGCCCGGAGCGAGTCGAACGACGTGCTCGAGACCACCGTGCGCGCCGACGCGCGCTTCGGCGCGGGTCTGGCGCACACGCTGTCACTCGGCGGCGAGGTGTCGTCGTATGACATCACGGCGGGCCTTCGCCGCGAGGTCGTGCGCCAGGCGACGGGTGGCGGCCTGTTCTCGCGCCTCGAACCGCTGGTGACCGATGCGGCGGCGAGGCAGATCGTGGTCGGGTACCTGCAGGACGCGTGGCGGCCCTCGTCGCGCATCCTGCTGGCACCCGGCCTGCGCGTCGCCCGCTACGATGGCACCGGCGAGACGTTCCTCGAGCCCAGGGCGACGCTCAGCGTGCAGGTGACGCCGCAGTTCCGCCTCAAGGGCGGCTGGTCGATCGATCACCAGGTGGTGCAGAAGGTGACGCAGGAAGACCGGTGGCACGGCGACAGCGGGTTCTGGACGCTGGCCGACGGCGACCGCGTGCCCGTCGCGCGGGCGCAGCAGGTCAGCGCGGGCGCCAGCATCGAGGGGCCGGGGCTGCTGTTCAACGTCGAGGGCTATTACAAGGCGCTCGACGACCTGGTGGTGTTCGCGCCGAGGCTGTTCCCCGGCGTCGCGCCCGCAACCGATGCGACGACGTTCCACCGCGGCACGGGGACGGCGCGTGGTCTCGAGGCCACGTTGCAGCACTCGGCCGACGGCAACACGGTGTGGGCGAGCTACACGATGGGTCGAGTCGAGTACGAGTACCCGACGCTCGAACCTGGCGTCTTCGCCGCGTCACACGACCAGTTGCACGAGTTCAAGATCACCGACACGTTCGACCTCGTCGGCGGGTGGAGCGTGAGCGGCGCGTGGGTCGTCGGCAGCGGGCGTCCCTACACGTCGGCCCAGGGCGTCGAGACCGTATGGTTCCCGACCGGCGAGAGCGTCTACAACGTGACGTTCGGCTCCAGGAACGCGGCGCGGTTGCCGGCCTACCATCGGCTCGACCTGTCGACGCAGCGCGACTTCACGTTTGGCCGCCTGCGGAGCTCGCTCGGCGTAACCGTCTTCAACGTGTACGACCGCAAGAACGTCGCGTACTACGAGTACGACACGACAGGCGAGACGCTGACCGGCAACGAAGTGCTGCTGATGGGCCGCGCCCTCAACGTCCGCCTCCGCATCGGCTTCTGACGGGGTCACGTCTTTCATTGCAGCATTTCTCAAGACCTGACCCCGCCGCGACCGCCTCGCTACCGATCCAGCGGCGTCGCGCGCAACTGGAAATGCGCTGCCAGCGGCTTCGAGCCCTTGCCGCCCTCGATCAGCCACGGCGTGCGGTCGCCGTTGGCCGCCCACAGGCCGCGTCCCTTCCAGCCGGCGGCCGGGTCGTCGATCCGGCCATCGAAGCCCTTGGCGTAGAACCCCATCGGGTACGGCACGCGCAGCACGATCATCCGCCCATCCTTGAAGGCGATCAGGCCGTCGTTGAGGTTGCCCGTCGACATCGGGACGTCGGCGCCGAGCCCGAAGGTGTCGTGCTGATCGACCCACGTGTAGTAGCTCGACTCCGCGCTGTTCTCGCCGATACCCGCGAAGCCGGGCCCTGGGTACTGGTGGAATGACCAGCCCTCGGGGCAATGGTTGCCCGTGGCCGACGGTCCGTTGAGCGGCCCCCTGCACTTGCGCCGATCGAAGCTGCCGAGGTGCCCGCTGGCCAGCGACACCCACACGACGCCCTGCCGATCGATGTCTGCACCGCGTACGCCGAACCCGGGCAGCGGCACGTTGAAGACCTCGGCCAGCGCCGTGGCCGGCGGGTTTGCGCCCGGCGTGAGCCGCACGACGCCGCTGACGGTGTTGCCACGGAAGGAGCCCCAGACCGAACCATCCGCCGGGCTCGGCATCACCGCGTAGAACCCGGCATTCACGCGCATGTCGCGCGCGGGATCAACAGCCTGTCCGGGTTCCACGTAGGCGTCGCGCCGGCCGTTCCCGTTGGTGTCGAGCACGAGCGCCGTCCACCCCTGGGCCCGCGCCGCATCG
>JAEUQQ010000559.1 GCA_016789685.1 Acidobacteriota bacterium
CGATGCGGCCGATCGTGAGGGTGTTCGGCAGGTTCATCAGCGGCTGCGGACGGCGCCATTGTAGCGCCGTCGGCCCCGCGGCGGCTACGGGTGGGCGTGCTAAGATCCCGGGCCGTCATGAAGGCCATCCTCCTCGCAGGCGGACAGGGCACGCGGCTGCGGCCGCTGACCCTCCACACGCCGAAGCCCATCGTCCCCATCTTCAACCGTCCATTCCTGACCTACCAGATCGATTTGATCCGGCAGATCCCCGATATCACCGAGATCATCCTGAGCCTCAACTACCAGCCGCGGCGCATCGAAGACGTCTTTGGCGACGGGAGCAGTGTCGGCGTGCCGATCCGCTACCTCGTCGAGCCGGCGCCGCTCGGCACGGGCGGGGCGATCAAGTTCGCCGAGCCGTTCCTCGACGACACCGTCGTGGTCTTCAACGGCGACGTGCTCACCGAGATCGACCTCGGCGCCGTGATTGCCCAGCACCGCGCGCGCAAGGCGCGGGCCACGATCGTCCTGACACCGGTCGAGAACCCGACCGCCTACGGCCTGGTCGAAACCGACGCCGACAGCAACGTCACGCGGTTCCTCGAGAAGCCGAAGGCCGACGAAATTACCTGCAACACCATCAACGCCGGCATCTACGCCCTCGAACCCGAAACGTTCGACCGTATCCCGAAGGACACGAACTACTCGATCGAACGCCTCTACTTCCCCTCGCTCGTCGAGCGGAAGGAAACGTTCGTCGCCTACGTGTATCGCGGCTACTGGATCGACATCGGCACGCCCGAGAAGTACACCGCCGTGCACCGCGACATCATGGACGGCCGCTTCACGGCGCCGCCATTCGACGGTGACGCGTCGCGCGTCGTCGTCTCGCCGTCGGCGAAGATCGCGGACGGCGTCGTGCTCACCGGCCCGTGCTTCATCGACGACGAGGTCGTGATCAAGGCCGGATGCCGGGTTGGCGCGCACAGCGTGATCGGGCGTGGCAGCCATCTCGAAGAGGGCGTGCAGGTCGATGGGTCGATCATCTGGCCGAGCACGTGGATCGGGCGCGACGCCGTCCTCAAGGACGCCATCGTCGGCCGCAACGCGCACATCGGGCGCAACGCCCAGCTGGGCGCATCGGCGCTGCTGGGCGACAAGACCGTGCTCACTGACTACACGCGGGCCTGACGCCCGCCTTTTGACTCGCAGGCAGACATCCATGAGCGTGAATCCGGGCATCTTCAAGGCCTACGACATCCGAGGCCTCTACCCCCAGGAACTCAACGAGGACCTGGCGCGCCAGGCGGGCCGGGCGTTCGTGGCCTACCTGCAGGCGAAGCGCATCGCCGTGTCGTGTGACATGCGACTGTCGTCGCCGACGATGAAGGCAGCGTTCATCGACGGTGCGCGGGAACAGGGCGCGGACGTCGTCGACTACGGCATGCTCGGCACCGACATGATGTACTTCGCGGTGTGCCGCGACGGGCTCGACGGCGGCGCGCAGATCACCGCCTCGCACAATCCGAAGGAATACAACGGCATGAAGCTGGTGCGCCGCGAGGCGTTCCCGCTGTCGGGCGACGCCGGGATCAGCGACATGCGCGACATGATCGTGGCCGGCACCATTCCCGCTCCGCACGGGCCGCGCGGATCGCTGTCGTCGGTGGATCTCGTCGACGACTACGTCGCGCACATGCTCGGCTTCATCGACACCTCGGTCATCAAGCCGTTCCACGCCGTGCTCGACGCGGGCAGCGGCATGGGCGGCCTCGTGGCGCCGAAGCTGTTCGACAAGCTGCCGTGCAGGACGACGCGGCTGTGCTTCGACATCGACGGCACGTTCCCGAACCACGAGGCCAACCCGCTGATCGAGGAGAACCGGCAGGACATCACCGCCAAGGTCATCGAGACGAAGGCCGACATCGGCATCGCGTGGGACGGCGACGCCGATCGCTGCTTCTTCATCGACGGCACCGGCGAGTTCGTGGCGGGCGACTTCATCACGGCGCTGCTGGCCGAGGCGTTCCTCATCCGGACGCCGGGCTCGAAGGTCGTCTACGACGTGCGCGCGAGCTACGCGGTCAAGGACATCGTCGCGAAGTACCAGGGGTCGGCGCTGATGAACCGTGTCGGGCACGCGTTCTTCAAGAAGCGCATGCGCGAGGAAGATGCCGTGTTTGGCGGCGAAGTCACGGGGCACTACTACTTCAGGGACTTCTACTAC
>JAEUQQ010000612.1 GCA_016789685.1 Acidobacteriota bacterium
GCGGAAGCTGGCATATGCTGGCGGTGCCCCCTGCGCCGGGGCGAGGACCTCAACATGGACATGCCAGACGACGCGAGCGCCTTTCTCAACCAACACCTCGACGGCTGGTCGGCGGCGATGGGCCTGCACTACCTGCAGGCCGGTCGCGACGAAGTGCGCGGCGAGATGCACATCGGGGCGCAGCACCTGCAGGCCTACGGCATCGTCCACGGGGGCGTTCACGCCGGCCTGATCGAGACGCTGGCCTCGGTCGGCGCCGCGCTCAATGGCCTCGAACACGGCCAGAGCGTCGTCGGACTCGAAAACCACACGTCGTTCGTGCGCGCGGTACGCGCCGGGCGGATCTGCGGCACGGCGCGCCCGCTGACGCGCGGCCGCCGGTCGCAGTTATGGGAAGTGCACGTCCATGACGGTGACGCCCGCCTGATCGCCTCGGGCCGCGTGCGCCTGCTGTGTCTCGACGCGGGCGCCGACCTGGCGGGCCAGGCGGTCGCGACGCCCGGGCATTCGTGAAGGGTCTGGGCCGGTGCCGGCCGCCTCCGGTACGCCGGCCCGGCACGACGGGTGCGCGGGCGGCTGCTCGCGCGTGACTTCCCGAAACTCCTGTTGACTCCGTGCGACGGCCGCGAGATGGTGAGCGCGACATGCGCGACATCGATGGCCTTGCCGCAGACGACTCCCGTGCCGTGCACCACGGCGCACATCCACACCACAGCAACAGGCGCCGATGGCGTGGAACGGCGACGCGGGCTGCGGCCTGCCTGCTGGCCGTCGTCGGCGCTGCTGCGGCCACGCCGCACGAGCCGCCGGCCGTGCCGCCCGAGACGGCGGCGCTGATCGACGCCCTCGGCCAGAAGGACGAGAACGCCGCGATCGAGGCGGCGAAGGCGCTCAGCAGCATGGGGCCCGCGATCGTGCCTACTCTCGTCGACACGCTGCGTAACCGGCGCGGATGCCAGATGCAGTGGGTGGCGTCGGCGGTGCTGCGCCGGATCGATGCGGCACACCCGCTCGTCGATGCGACGCTGCTCGCGATCACGAAGGGAGAGTGCGACGGCGACTGGTCGCCGAACGTCATCGTGTTCAGGCGCCAGGCGGCCTTCGCGCTGGTCAGCGATCCGGAGTGGACGCCGACGATCGCGCAGATGCTCACCGGCCCTGACGATTTCGTCCGCCGCAGCGCCGCCTTTGCCTTCGACGACGTGACCGAGCGGCTCGAGGGGCGGCCGCCTGAACTCCAGCCCACGCCGGCGATCCTCGCCGCCGTCGCAGCGGCGCTGCCGCCGCTTCGCGACGCGGCGTTGCACGACAACGACGACATCGTGCGCTGCGTGTCGTACGAATCGCTCGGGCAGGCGAGCCGCTCGAAGCACAAGGCACTGCGTGAGCCGGCGCGGAAACTCATGAAAGGGCAACGCTTCCGCTGCAAGTGAGGCACCAGGGGCCGGCGCGGCCACAGGCGCGCGCCAACGGCCTCAGGCGCCCCCGTCGGGTTCGGTGTGCCTGCCGGGCGTGACCGGCGCCGAGTCTGCTGCCACCTCCACGGCCCCTGCCGGGGTGCCGTGCCGCTCGATCAACAGCGCCAGTTGCGCTTCGATCCTGGTCAGCCGGGCCTCGACGTCTGACGGCGGGTTCGCCTCCTGCTCGATGAAGAACCCGGCCACGTTGCCCGTGAACAGGCCGATCACGCCGATGCCGACGAACATCAGCACGACGGCCACCGCGCGGCCGCCCCACGTCGTCGGCGAGATGTCGCCGTAGCCGACCGTCGTGGCCGTGACGATCGCCCACCAGACCGCATCGCCGGGAGAGTCGATGGACGGGTTCGATCCGCGTTCGAAGAGGTAGATCATCGTCGCGCCGACCGCCAGGATGGCGATGGCCACGGTCAGCACGTAGTGGAAGCGGCGCCTGGCCAGCGACGACCGAAGGTGGCGGAGCGCGAGCCACAGCACCAGGACGCCGCGCAGCGACCGCAGGCCCCGCAGCACGCGCAGCGTGCGGAAGCCCTGCGTGGTGTCGGTGCCGATGAACGGTGGCGTCAGCAGCACGATCGCCGCGTCGAGCCAGCGCCGGCGGAGCACGGCGCCTCGGTCGCGGGCCACGACCAGCAGCGTGGCCAGTTCGACGGCGAACGCGCACCAGATGATCCAGTTCAGCCAGCGGCCGGTCGCAAGCCAGAACGGATCCTCGGACTGCTCGAGCAGCAGCGACGGGATCACCAGCAGGGCCAGGAGCGTGAGCGGCGTCGCCGTCCAGGCCTCGACCTTCGCGATGCCGGGTTCGTTCGCGTCGCGCGTGGGTTCAGTCGATGGCATGGCGGCCGATTCTACTGCCGTCCACGTGTCAGGCAGACGACTATCCACGGCAGCACGTCCGCGATACCTCCCGCAACGTCCGGCCGTGTGGGCGGCGGCGGCCTTTGCGCCATCCGACGGCAGCGAGCGATACTGCACGGGCATGGTGCCGCCGCACGCCCATCACCTCTTCTGGGACACGCCGCTCGAAACCTTCGAGCCCGCGGAATTTCCGGCCTACACCATCGCGCGTGCGCTCGAACACGGGACCGAACGCGATGTGGCCTGGGTTCGCGGCCTGCTCGGCGACGATGCCGTTCGCGACGTCCTTCGGAGTGACGCCCACCTGTCGCGGCGGTCGGCGAACTTCTGGGCCCTGTGCTTTGGCGTGCCTCGCGACCGCGTCGCGGCGCTCGCGCCCACCAGCGGGCGTGATGCTGACGGAGCCCGGAGGGCGCGATGACATGGCACCGCGAGGTCTTGCCGGCAGGCTGGCAGGGGGTTGCAGCAGATCTCGCGTCGCGGGGTGTCACGGCACGCGCGTACCTCGCGGGCGGAACCGCCGTTGCGCTCTGGCTCGGGCACCGGCGGTCGGCGGACCTCGACCTGTTCACGCAGGCAGCATTCGATGCCTCGGCCATGCGCGACCGCCTGGTGGGCCTCGATGGGCTTCGACACGTCGAACTGGCCGAGGCCACGCTCTACTTCGAACTGCGCGGGATCAAGGTGAGCTTGATCACCTACCCGTATCCGTTGTTGTTCCCCGCCACGGATCTCGATGGCCTGCCCGTCGCCGATCCGCGCGACCTCGGCTGCATGAAGGTCGATGCGATTGCAGCGCGCGGCGCGCGGCGCGACTTCATCGATCTCCACGCGCTGCTGGACGGCTACGCCCTGCCGTCACTGCTCGAGTGGTTCACGACGAAGTACGCGCAAGCGTCGTTCAACCGTGCGCACGTGCTCAAGGCCCTGACCTACTTCGACGACGCCGAGCGGGAGCCGGAGCCCGACATGCTCGCGCCAATCCGCTGGGACGATGTGCGCGGCCGATTCCTGCGGGAAGTCCCCGCGCTGGCTCGACTGACACACGGCACAGAGAGCGACGACGGCGGGTGAGCGACGTGGCTGCTACGGCCAGGTGACGGCGCTGCGCAGCAGTGCTTCACTGAACCGGAACGGATCGAACAGCCACGCGCGTGTGCCCGACGCACGCAGCTTGAGGTGCATGCCCTTCACGGCAAAGATGGCCATGGCCGTGAAACGCACCTGGCCGCGGTGCACACCCGTGCCCTGCAGGAGGCCTCCCTGTACCTCGCCGCCTGGCACGGCAACACACAGCGGTCGCAGGTCATCGAACACCATGCTGTCGTACATCCCCTGCGCAACGAGATCGTGCGCGGTCTCATCGAGGAAGACCCGGAACTCCGCCTCGACCGTCGACTCGCCGGGTTTCAACGTGACTCCCAACCGTGCGGGGTCGTAGATGAAGACGTCGACCCACGCGTCGCCACACGCGTAGCGCTGCACGAGGTCACGGGTATCGGGTGGCCGTTCGGCCTTGCAGCCCACGATCTCTGCGGGCGCCGAGAACCACGGCGGAGCGTCGGTATCGGCCGCGTCCCGGTCTGCGGCGGCCAGGCCGAGCGAGCTTGCCCAGAGGAGGATCGCGACGACGAATGGCACCAGGCGCACGGGCGTCCTTCCGTTGAGGGCTTGACGTTAGACACCGCTCCACGGCGGTTGGCGCAGGACCGTGCCGCAGCCGCCACGCCCCACGCCCTGAGCCTCAGTCGT
>JAEUQQ010000212.1 GCA_016789685.1 Acidobacteriota bacterium
AGCCGCACCAGTTCGGCGATTAAGAAGCTCCTGGGCTTGACGCCGACCACGGCGAGACGCATCGACGCGTCTGGCGCCGAGCAAGACGTGCCGCTCGAGCACGTGCGCGTCGACGATCGCCTGCGCGTCCGCCCCGGCGAACGCGTCCCCGTGGACGGCATCGTCGTCGACGGCACGACCACGATCGACGAGTCCATGGTGACCGGCGAGCCCATTCCGGTGGAGAAGAGTTCTACCAGCAAGGTCACCGGCGGCACGGTCAATGGCACAGGGACGTTCGTGATGGAGGCGCAGCGGGTCGGCAGCGATACGCTGCTTGCGCAAATCGTGCGACTCGTCGGCGAGGCGCAGCGATCGAGGGCGCCGATTCAGCGGCTGGCGGACACCGTGTCTGGTTGGTTCGTGCCGATCGTGATCGTGGTCGCACTGGTCACGTTCGGCGTCTGGGCCGTCTGGGGCCCCGAACCGCGACTGGCGCACGCCCTGGTCAACGCGGTGGCCGTCCTGATCATCGCCTGCCCGTGCGCTCTCGGCCTGGCCACGCCGATGTCGATCATGGTGGGCACCGGCCGCGGTGCGGAGATCGGCGTGCTGCTCCGCAACGCCGAGGCACTTGAAGTGATGGAGCAGATCGATACGGTGGTCGTGGACAAGACCGGCACCCTGACCGAAGGCAAGCCGGCGCTCACGACCGTCGCCCCCGCGGCGCCGTTCGACGAGCCGACCCTGTTGCGGCTGGCCGCCAGTCTCGAGAAGGTGAGCGAGCATCCGCTGGCCGAGGCCATCGTGCGCGGCGCCGAAGAGCAGGCCGTCCAGACCGGCCCGGTCACTGAGTTCCGGTCCGTGACAGGCAAGGGTGTGGTCGGCACCGTCGACGGCCGCACCGTCGCGATTGGCAACACGGCGATGCTGGCTGAGGTGGGCGCAACGGTGCCCTCGACGAATCGCGCGGACGCGCTTCGGAAGAACGGCGAAACCGTGATGTTCGTCGCGGTCGATGGCGTCTACGCCGGCCTAGTTGGCGTGGCGGACCGCATCAAGGCCACGACCGTCGAAGCCATCAAGGCCCTGCACGACGAGGGGCTGCGGATCGTCATGCTCACCGGCGATAGCCGTGTCACCGCGGAGGCGGTTGCCCGCTCAGTCGGGATCGACACGGTCGAGGCTGAGGTCCTCCCCGAGCAGAAGGCTGCCGTGATCACGCGACTCCAGGCCGAGGGCCGTCGAGTGGCAATGGCTGGCGATGGCATCAACGACGCGCCGGCGCTGGCACAGGCGCAGGTCGGGATTGCCATGGGCACGGGCACCGACGTGGCCATGGAGAGCGCGGGAGTGACGCTCGTGCAGGGCGACCTCCGTGGGCTGGTCCGGGCCCGTCGGCTCAGCCGAGCCACGATGCGGAACATCCGGCAGAATCTCTTTTTCGCGTTCATCTACAACGTGCTCGGCGTGCCGGTGGCCGCCGGCGTGCTGTATCCCGCGTTCGGGTTGTTGCTGAGCCCGATTATCGCGAGCGCCGCCATGACCTTGAGCTCAGTATCGGTCATCGCTAACGCCCTCCGGCTGAGGCGTCAGGCCCTCTGATGTCTGGCCACTCACCAGTGGCGTGCGAGGGCGTGAAGACATCCGGTCCGAGTTGCGCGTATACTCAGGGCGTGGGTTCCGT
>JAEUQQ010000673.1 GCA_016789685.1 Acidobacteriota bacterium
GGTCATCGTCGACAACACCAACAGTGTCGACCGCAGCTACAAGGGGCTGAGCGGGCAGGTCAGCTACCGGCTGACGCGCGACATGCAGGTCGGGGGCAACTACACCCTGTCGTGGGCCCGCGGCAACTTCGAGGGCGAGGACTCGGGCAGCGGGCCCGTGCGCGCAAGCGCGAACGACTTCCCCGAGTACCGGCAGGAATCGTGGAACTTCCCGGTCGGCTACACCAACGGCGACCAGCGGCACAAGCTGCGCGGCTGGTTCAACTACGCACTGCCGGTGCCCGCGGGGCTCGGCCGCATCGACGTCGGCCTGCTGCAGCGGTTCGACTCGAGCACCGGCTACGACAACACCATCACGCTCGACCCGCGGTCGTACGTGACGAACCCCGGCTACCTGTCGCCGACCTCGAGCGTGACGTACTACTTGTCGGAGCGCGGCGAACTGCGGCGTGACGGCATCTTCCGCACCGACCTCTCGCTGAACTGGACGCACAAGCTGCCGGGCCTGACCAAGGGCCAGGTGTTCTTCCGCGGCGTGGTGACGAACCTGTTCAACCACCAGCGCGTGGACGGCTTCAACACGACGATCCTGCGTCGCGACAACAACAGCGCCTATGCGGCGTTCAACCCGTTCACCGAGACCCCCGTGCAGGGCGTGCACTGGGACTTCGGCCCCGAGTACGGCAAGGTCACCGGCCCGGGCAGCTACCAGACCCCGCGCGAGGCCTACTTCTCAGTGGGCTTCCGGTTCTAGCCCCCGGCGGGGTCACGTCTTTCATTGCAGCATTTTTCAAGACGTGACCCCGCCCGTCCGCCGATGACGCACACGGCGGCCGCGGGCAGGGCGACCGGGACGGTATAATCTCCGGTCTATGCTACGTGCCTACCGCGGACAGTGGCCGCGCGTCACCCCGACCGCATTCGTCGACCGCTCGGCCCAGGTCATCGGCGATGTCGAGATCGGCGACGCCTCGTCGGTCTGGATGAACGTCGTCATCCGAGGCGACGTCCACCGCATCCGCATCGGCGCCCGCACCAACATCCAGGACGGCACCATCGTCCACGTCATGCGCGACACGCACCCGACCACCCTCGGCGACGAGGTCACCATCGGGCACGCCGCCGTCCTGCACGGCTGCACCATCCACGACCGTGTCCTCGTCGGGATGGGCGCCATCGTCCTCAACGGGGCCCTCATCGAGGAAGACTGCATCATCGCCGCGGGCGCCCTTGTCGTCGAGGGGGCGCGGATTCCTGCCCGGTCGCTCGTCATGGGGCGTCCCGCCGCCGTCAAGCGCGCCCTGACCGACACCGAAGTCGCGTCGATCCGCGACTACGCCGCGCGCTACGTGGCCTATCGCCTCGACTACCTCGACGAACCCGACGGACGCCCGTAGCCACTCATGCCCTCGACCCAACCCGCGCGCGGGATGCGCGACTTCCTGCCCGCCGACCTCCGGCGCCGTGCCTTCGTCATCGACGTCATCGCGCGTGTGTACCAGCGCTATGGTTTCGAGCCGCTCGAGACGCCCGCGGTCGAGAACATCGAGACGCTCCTCGGCAAGTACGGCGAAGAGGGCAACCAGCTGATCTTCAAGATCCTGAAACGCGGCGAGCACGCCGCGTCGGGCCAGGCGGATCTCGCCCTGCGCTACGACCTGACGGTGCCGCTGGCGCGCGTGGTCGCCGAGCACCGGGCGACGCTGCCGAAGTTCTTCAAGCGCTACCAGATTCAGCCAGTGTGGCGTGCCGACCGCCCGGCGCGGGGCCGCTTCCGCGAGTTCTACCAGTGCGATGTCGATGCCATCGGCTCCACGTCGCTCATGGTCGAGGCGGAACTCTGCGCGGCCGCCAGCGAGGCCCTGACGACCCTCGGCTTCGCGGATTTCAGCATCCGGCTGAATCATCGCGCGGTGCTCGATGGGATGCTGTCGGCTGCCGGCGTCGTGGCCGGGCAGCACGGCGACGCGCTCGTCGCGCTCGACAAGCTCGACAAGATCGGTCGCGACGGCGTCCTCAAGGAGTTCGAGGCCCGCGGGCTGGCGCCCGACAGCGGCGAGCGCCTGCTCGACCTGCTCGCGCGCATTGCCGAGGCACAGGCCTCGTCGCTGGCCGACCCCAATGGTGCGGCGCTGCACCTGCTGGCGGAGTTCGTGGGCACGCACGAGGCTGGGCTGCGTGGCCTTGCGGAACTGCGTGACCTGCTCGCGCTCGCCCCGGCGACCGCGGCCGCCGCCCACCTGCGCATCGACCCGAGCCTTGCCCGCGGCTTGTCGTACTACACCGGCGCCATCGTCGAGATCGCCGTGCCCGATCTCGCCGGCAGCCTTGGCGGGGGAGGCCGCTACGACGGCCTCGTGGGGATGTTCCTCGAGAAGGGGGCGCAGATTCCGGCCTGCGGGTTCTCGCTCGGCCTCGAGCGCATCATCGTGGTCATGACCGAGCGTGGAATGTTCCCGGCCTCGCTGGCCGGCAGTTCGGCCGACGTGATGGTCACCGTCTGGAACGCCGACGCGCGCGCGGCCTCGCTGGCGCTGGCGCACGACCTGCGTGCCGCCGGCCTGCGCGTCGACGTGTATCCCGAGGCCGACAAGCTCGGCAAGCAGATGAAATACGCCGCGTCGCGGGACATTCCCGTGGCCGCCATTCTCGGCGATGATGAAGTCGCCACGGGGATGGTCGCGGTCAAGGATCTTCGCAGCGGGGCACAGGTGACGGTGCCACGCGCAGACGTGGCCGCGCACGTGCGCGGCGTGGTGGCGCTGCCGGCCTGACGGCCGCGCGTCGGTGGCTTTGCTGTAAAGGGTTCACTCGTGCCTGACTTGCTCGGTTCCCTGCGTCGGACTCACACCTGCGGTGCGCTGCGCGCCGCCAATGTCGGCGAGACGGTCGTGCTGCTCGGATGGGTTCACCGCATCCGCGACCTCGGCTCCCTCTGTTTTCTCGACCTGCGCGACCGCTACGGGCTGACGCAGGTGGTCGGCCGCGACGGCGACGTCCTGGCGAAGATCCAGGGCCTCAAGACCGAGCATGTCGTGGCCGTCATCGGCCACGTCGAGCGCCGGTCTGCCGAGACGATCAACGCCAGGCTCGGCACCGGCGAGATCGAAATCGTGGCCACCGAGATCCGGCTGCTGAACGAGGCGAAGCGCCCGCCGTTCCAGATCGCCGACGACGCGCCCGTCTCGGAGGAATCGCGCCTGCGCTACCGCTATCTCGACCTGCGGAAGCCGAGGATGCAGGCCAACCTCATCCTGCGGCACAAGGTGGCCAAGGCGATCCGCGACTACTTCGACGGCCAGGGGTTCGTCGAGGTCGAGACGCCCATCCTCAACAAGAGCACGCCCGAGGGCGCCCGCGACTACCTCGTGCCGAGCCGCGTCCACGGCGGCGAGTTCTACGCCCTGCCGCAGTCGCCGCAGATGTTCAAGCAGATCCTGATGGTGGCGGGCATGGACCGCTACTTCCAGATCGCCCGCTGCTTCCGCGACGAGGACCTGCGCGCCGACCGTCAGCCCGAGTTCACGCAGGTCGACGTCGAGATCTCGTTTGCCACGCAAGACCTGGTGTTCGAGCTGATCGAGCCCGTGATCGCGGCCGCCTTCGCGCAGATCGGCGTCGAGGTCCCGCGCCCGTTTCCGCGCATGGCCTACAGCGAGGCCATGGCGAAGTACGGGTCTGACAAGCCCGACCTGCGGTGCGGCATGCCGATCCACGACCTCACCGATCTCGTCCGCGAGAGCACGTTCGGGCCGTTCCGTGCGGCGCTCGACACGGCGGGTGCGGTGCGCGCCCTCGTGGTGGACGGGGCGGCGTCGTACTCGCGCCGCGAGATCGATGAACTGACCGAGCAGGCGCGCCAGCTCGGCGCCTCGGGGCTCATCTGGGCGCGACGCTCGGCCGAAGGCGCGATCCAGAGTTCGGCCCTCAAGGCGGTCGGCGAGGCCGCCGTCCAGCAGTGGCTCGACGCGACCGGGGCCGGCCCGGCCGATCTCGTCGTCGTCGCCGCCGGCGAGCCAGACAACACGTCGAAGGTGCTCGGCCAACTCCGCCTCACCCTGGCGAAGAAGGCCGGGCTGCTCGCCCCTGACCGGTTCGTGTTCACGTGGGTCGTCGACTTCCCGCTGTTCGAATGGGATGCCGACGAGCGGCGGTGGAACTCGATGCACCACCCGTTCACGTCACCCGTCGACGAAGACATCGCCCTGCTCGATGTCGACCCCGGCAAGGTGCGCGCGAAGGCCTACGACCTCGTGCTGAACGGCAGCGAGATTGGCGGCGGCAGCATCAGGATTCACGACACCGCCCTGCAGGCGACGATGTTCCGGTTGCTGAACATCAGCGACGAGGATGCGAAGGCGCGTTTCGGGTTCTTCCTCGAGGCGCTCGAGTACGGCACCCCGCCGCATGGCGGCATCGCGCTGGGACTCGATCGCCTCGTGGCCATCCTGTCGGGCGAGCAGTCGATCCGCGAAGTGATCGCGTTCCCGAAGACGGCGGCCGCGGTCGACCTGATGTCGGGCGCGCCCTCGACGGTCGATGCGAAGCAACTCAAGGAACTGTCCATCCGCGTCGCCTTGACCCCGCGGCAGGGCGCGTCGTAGGGTCGAGTCCGTCAACCGCCAGCTCTGCAAAGGACACCTGCCGCTTCGATGCGAAAAATCGCCGTGCCCGACGAGGGCATCGAGACGTTGTTCGGGTCGTACGACGAGAACCTCAGGAACCTGGAGTCGCTCTTCAAGGTCAAGATCCGCACCGACGGCCACGAACTGCTCGTCGAGGGGGATCCCGCGGGCGTCGACAAGACCGAGCGGGTCGTCGAGCAGTTTGCGTCGCTCATGCGCGAGGGGTACCGGTTTGGCAAGGGCGAGGTCAGGGCCGCCTCGCAGCTCGTCGCGCAGGACCCCTCGGTCGACCTGCGCGACTACTTCCTCAAGCGCACCCTGCGTCCCTCGACGAAGCGGCAGGTGGTGCCCAAGAGCCCCAACCAGCGGCACTACCTCGACGCCATCGAGAAGTTCGACATCGTGTTCGGCGTCGGGCCCGCCGGCACGGGCAAGACGTACCTGGCGATGGCGCAGGCCGTGTCCTTCCTCGTCGCCAAGAAGGTGACGCGCATCATCCTTGCGCGCCCCGCCGTCGAAGCGGGCGAGAAGCTGGGGTTCCTGCCGGGCGACCTGCAGGAGAAGGTGAATCCCTACCTGCGCCCGCTCTACGACGCCCTCTACGACATGCTCGAAGCCGAGCGCGTCGATCGCCTGCTCGAGCGCGGGACCATCGAGGTGGCGCCCATTGCCTTCATGCGCGGGCGCACGCTCAACGACGCGTTCGTCATCCTCGACGAGGCGCAGAACACCACGTCAGAGCAGATGAAGATGTTCCTCACGCGCCTCGGGTTCGGGTCAAAGGCCGTGATCACCGGCGACGTCACGCAGATCGACCTGCCCAATGCCCGCGTGTCGGGCCTGGTCGAGGCCCTGCGCGTCGTGCGCCACATCGAGGGCATTTCGATGGTGCACTTCGACGACACCGACGTCGTCAGGCACAAGCTCGTGCAGGAGATCGTGCGGGCGTACGCCGAATACACGTCGCCGACGCCGCTGGTGACCCCGTCGCCCTCCCCCGGCGACGCCGCCGGCGGGAGCCGGTAAGATACCTGCGCGATATGGGAGCAGACGGCCCAGGTCTTCCTCGACGCAGGCCCCGCCGCGCCCCCGCGCGGACGGTCAGCCTGACCCTGTCGGTGTCGGATGGACGCGGACGGCCCGTGCGTGTACCTGGCCTGGCGGCCTGGTTGCGGCGCGTGGCGCCCGTTGCGGCGCGTGGCGAGGTCGCCCTGGCGCTGGTCAGTGACGGGCGGATGCGCGCGATCAACCGCGACTACCTCGGGCACGACTACGCAACCGACGTGCTGTCGTTCCCGGCCGATGCCGACGTGCGTGCGGCCCACGGTACCCTCGGCGACCTGGTCATCGCGCGCGGTGTCGCCGAGCGCCAG
>JAEUQQ010000708.1 GCA_016789685.1 Acidobacteriota bacterium
GCCGACGAAGCGACGCGCCTCGCGCGCCGCACCAACCCACTGGTCGACGGCCCGCGGGCAGACACCCCGCTGACCAGCAGCGAGCCGCCCGTGTCGGCGTTCGACCCGGCACGCGCCGGCATGATGCTGCGGATCGGCGACGACCTGTACCACTACACCTTCGCCAGCGGCCACCTGGTCAGGCTGACCGACGGCGCCGGCGACGAACAGGACCCCGCGTTCAGCCCCGACGGGCGGTTCGTCGCCTTCACGCGAGGCGGCAACCTCTTCCTGGTCGATGTCGCGACACAACGCGAACGGCAGCTCACGACCGACGGCAGTGCGGCGATTCTCAACGGCCGCCTCGACTGGGTGTACCAGGAGGAGGTCTATGGGCGGGGCAGCTTCCGCGCGTTCTGGTGGAGCCCGGACTCGACCCGGCTCGCCTTCCTGCGCCTCGACGAGCACCCGGTGCCCGAGTTCACCCTCGTCGACCACATCCCGCATCGGCAGGCCCTCGAGGTCTTCGACTACCCGAAGGCGGGCGACCCCAACCCCACCGTGACCCTGCACGTTGTCCGCGCGATCGGCGGACCAGTACGCCGGATCGACACGTCGAAGTACTCGGCGGGTGAGCACCTGATCGTCAACGTCTCGTGGAATCCGGCCGGCACCGAGGTCGTCTACGCCCTGCAGGATCGCGAACAGACCTGGCTCGATCTCAACTACGGCAACGCCGCCACGGGCGCGACCACCACGCTGTTCCGCGAGACCACGAAGGCGTGGGTCGATCCCCAGGGCGACCCAACGTGGCTCGCGGACGGGTCGTTCCTCTGGACCAGCGAACGCACGGGATGGAAGCACCTGTATCACTACAAGGCACACGGCGAGATCGTGCGGCAGGTGACGAGCGGCCCCTGGGAGGTGCGGACGCTTTACGGTGTTGACGAGTCACGCGGGCTCGTCTACTTCGCCGGCACCGAGCGCAGCCACATCGGGGGCGACCTCTACCGCATCGGTGTCGCCGGCTCGGGGCTGCAACGCCTGTCGCAGACGGCGGGCACCCACCGCGCGACCGTCAATCCCGGCTTCACGCACTACGTCGGCGTCTGGACCGACGTCACGACACCGCCGCAGTCCCGGCTCCACAGGGCCGACGGCACCGAGGTGCGGGTGATCGACGCGAACAGGGTCGAGGCACTCGCCCAGTTCAGGCTGGGCACGCCCGAGTTCCTGCAGGTCAAGGCTCGTGACGGGTTCGTCATGGAAGCCATGATGATCAAGCCGCCCGACTTCGACCCGAAGAAGAAGTACCCGGTCTTCCAGCAGGCGTATGCGGGGCCGCACGCGCAGACGGTCCGCAATGGCTTCGGCGGCACCGGCTACCTGTTCAACCAGATGCTGGCGCAGCACGGCATCATCGTGTGGATGTGCGACAACCGCAGCGCCAGCGGCAAGGGCGCGGAATCGGCGTGGGCCGCCTACAGGCAACTCGGCGTCTCTGAACTCGCCGACATCGAGGACTGCCTCGCGTATCTCAGGAAGCAGCCGTGGGTCGATGCCACCCGGATCGGCATCAACGGGTGGAGCTATGGCGGCTTCATGACCAGCTACGCGCTGACGCACAGCACGAGCTTCGCGATGGGCATCGCCGGCGGGTCGGTCGAGGACTGGGCGCTCTACGACTCGATCTATACCGAGCGCTTCATGCGCATGCCGCAGCACAACCCCGAGGGGTATGCGAAATCGTCGAACGTCGCGGCGGCCGGGAACCTGTCGGGCCGGCTGCTGCTCCTGCACGGCGCGATCGACGACAACGTGCACATGCAGAACACCATCCAGTTCGCCTACGCGCTGCAGAAGGCCGGCAAGCCGTTCGAGATGATGATCTACCCGAAATCGCGTCACGGCGTCAGTGATCCGGCGCTCGTGAAGCACATGCAGACGCTGATCGTCGATTTCATCATGCGTACGCTGACGCCAGGGGGTGCCCGGGCGGCGGGCCCCGGCTCGCAGCCAACGGCGAAGCGATGACCAGGGTTCCGCAGGACATGCCCCACGAGCACCAGCCGCGGACGGCTGGCGCAGCCGACATCCCCGGCAGTACCACCCCCACGCGCGCCACACGGTTGCGCGTCGTGAATCGTCAAGGAGACTCGAAGACCATGCGCAACATCATCCGTTTCACCGCACTCACGCTCGCGATCAGCCTCCCCGCGTCGGCCGATGTCACGCTGACCGGCGCCTCGTCGGTCAAGGGCGGACTCCTGTCGGGCGAGGGCGCCGCGACGACGTACATCAAGGGCACGAAGATGCGGACCGACCAGGTGGTCCGCGGCGACATGATGAGCACGATCTTCGACGTCGCCGGCCAGAAGATGATCACGGTCAACCACAAGAAGAAGGAGGCCGAGGTGTTCGAGATGGCGTCCTTCCAGAAGGTGATGACCGGCATCGACGAGACGGCGGTCGGCGTGAAGTTCGCGCCCAACGGCGAGTCGAAGACCATTGCCGGCGAGAAGTGCGACGGCTACACGATGACCATCACGATTCCGTTCAAGCAGGAGGGCATGCCCGAGGGGCTGTCGATGCTGATGACCGGCCCGGTGTTCATCTCGAAGACGAGCCCGGCAAAGGACGAGTACGCGGCCTTCTACGCCAAGGCGATCGAGAACGGCTTCTTCTTCACGGCGCCCGCCCAGGCCAAGGCCCAGCCGAGCATGGCCAAGGGCTTTGCCACGCTCTACCGCGAGATCGCCAGGGCCGGCGTCGCCTACGAGACGACGGTGCAGATCAAGTTCGAGGGCGGCGGCATGATGGGCTCGATGATGAACAAGATGGCCGGCATGAGCATGACCACCACGTTCAACACCGTGTCGTCAGACACGATCGCCGACGCGCAGTTCGAGGTGCCGGCCGGCTACAAGGTCAAGCAGGGCAAGTAGGCCCCTCGGCCCTTCCGACGGGGGCGTGATCGCGGTCACGCCCCCGGGGACTCGATGCGACACACGGTTCCGGCCCCTGTCATCCCGCTGATCGATGCCCTCACGACGCGCGAGCGCGTCGTCGCCGTCGAGTTGCGCCCGCCGCGCGCCGAACTCGGCCGCCGCGCGGGCATGGATGCGTGGATCGACACCTATCACGCCATTCGCACGCTGACGCGGCACGACACGTACGTGTTCCTCACCGACTCCGCGGTGGGCGCGCAGGAAGAAGACAACCTGCGGCACCTGGTCACGAACCTCAACCGCGACGTACCGCGCCAGCGCGTGATCCCGTTCCTCACGACGAAGCACCCGCTCGACTACTGCCTGTCGTACGCGGATCGGGCCGTCGAACACGGCTTCCCGGCACTCGTCGTGCTCGGCGGCGACGCGAGCGTGGGCCCGCCGCGGTGCCTGCCGCATGCCTGGGAACTGCGGCAGCGCATCCGCGAGCGGCAGCCGACGATCGCGCTCGGCGGATGGGCGAACCCCCACCGCGACGCGGCGCGGCAGGTCGACTTCCTGCTCGCGCAGGAGAACACCGCGGAGTTCTACCTCGCGCAGGTCGTCTCGCACCATCACATGCGCGAGGTCGAGCTGTTCATGAACGAGGCCACGAAGCGCGGCCTCACGCTGCCCGGCATGTTCGGCGTCTTCTACTACCGCAGCGCCACCCCCCGTACCCTGATCGCGCTGTCGAACTTCCTCCCCGTGCCTGCCGAGGCACTGGCCAGGGAGTTCGCGGCCGGCGCCACGCCTGATGTCGTGTGCGCACGCACGCTGTCGGCGCTCTACCAGGCCGGCGTGCAGCACGTCTACATCAGCAACCTGCCCCTGGTCGGCACGCCAGCCGCGCTGTCGCGCGTGCTCAAGGGCGTGCGCGCCTGACGCGGCCACGGCACACGCAACACTCCGCGAGACACCTCGACATGACGCTCGACGATCGCGTTGCCCTCATCACCGGCCCCCGGCGCATCGGCGCGGTCGTCGCCGCGCACCTCGCCGAACGCGGCTGCGACGTGGTGCTCAGCTACAACCGGTCGCGTGACGAAGCCGAGGCGGCCGCCGACGTCGTCCGCGCGCTGCGGCGGCGCGCGCACCTCATCCAGGCCGACCTGGCCGACCCGTCGGCGTGCCGCGCGATGGTCGACGAGGCGGCCCGCGAGATGGGTCACCTCGACATCCTCGTCAACATGGCGTCAATCTACGTCTCGAAGCCACTCGACGAGACCACCGACGCCGACTGGGATCGCCAGATGTCGCTCGACCTGCGGGCGACCTGGGCGTGCTCGCATGCCGCCGTGCCGCACATGCGCTGCCGCGGCGGCGGCCGCATCGTCAACTTCACCGACTGGGTCGCCCGCAGCGGCCGGCCACGCTACACCGGCTACCTGCCCTACTACGTCGCCAAGGCCGGCGTGCTCGCGTTGACCGAGGGCCTCGCGCTCGAGGTGGCCCGCGACCAGATCCTGGTGAACGCCATCGCACCGGGCCCGATCGTGGCGCCGCCGGGAACCTCGGACGAGGAACTGCGTGATGTCGAACGCGCCACGCCACTCGGACGCTGGGGCGGCGAGGGCGAGATCGCCAGGGCCGTCGTGTTCCTCTGCGAGACCGATTTCGTGACCGGCGAGACCATCCGCGTGGATGGCGGCCGGCACGTCCGCTGATCGCGTTACACTCCCGGCGGTCGCCAGCCTGCTTCCCCGGAGGATGCCCTCGTGCGTCGCCTGACTGCCCTTCCGCTCGTTGCCTGCCTCGTGTGTGCCGCCGCCCTCGCGGCGCTGCCGACGACCATCAACGCCCAGACGACGCCCCTGCCGCCAGATCCGGCGACGGGTACGCCGGCCGCCGAGAGCGAACTCCGCGACGTCGCCGCGCGATTCACGGCCGATCGCGCCGCCCTGCTCAGGCGCTTCCCGGTCGCGCAGTCGCCCGACCGCGGTGCGGCGCTCGAGCGCTTCTACGCCGACTGGTCTGCGCGCCTGGGGGCGATGGCGTTCGACACGCTCTCGGCCGAGGGGCGCATCGACCACGTGCTGCTGGCCAACCGCATCACCTACGAGCGCACCCTCGCCTCGCGCGAGGCGCAGTGGTGGACCGCGACCACGCCGCTGCTGCCGTTCGCGGCGCAGATCCTGGCTCTCAACGATGCGCGCCTGCGGATGGAGACGCTCGACGCGGCACACGCCGCCGGCACGCTCGACGCGCTGGCCGCTCGTGTCGACGACACCCGGAAGGCTGTGGAGGCCGACGCGGCGAAGACCGACAAGCTCGTCGCGTTTCGCGCGCAGGAGGCCATCGAGTCGCTCAAGGCGACGCTGAAGTCGTGGCACGACTTCTACGCCGGCTACGACCCGCTCTTCACCTGGTGGAACCGGACGCCGTACGACGCCCTGACGAAGTCGCTCGATGCGTACCGCAAGGCACTGCGCGAACGCGTCCTCGGGATCAAGGCCGGCGACGACGAGCCGATCGTCGGGATGCCCATCGGCCGGGCGGCGCTCGTGTCTGATCTCGCATCCGAGTTCGTCGCGTATTCACCCGAGGAACTGCTGGCCATCGGCGAGCGCGAATACGCGTGGTGCGAGGCCGAGATGAAGAAGGCGTCGCGCGAGATGGGTCTTGGTGACAACTGGCTCGAGGCCGTCGAGAAGGTCAAGAACCTGTACGTCGAACCCGGCAGGCAGCCCGACCTGATCCGCGATCTCGCGCTCGAGGCCGAACGGTACGTCGAGCAGCACGGCCTCGTCACCGTCCCGCCGCTGGCGAAACAGGTCTGGCGCATGCAGATGATGACGCCCGAGCGCCAGCGCGTGAACCCGTTCTTCACGGGCGGCGAGGTGATCAGCGTGTCGTTCCCGACCGACACGATGGACCACGACGACAAGCGCATGAGCCTGCGCGGCAACAACATGCCGTTTGCGCGGGCCACCGTGTTCCACGAACTGATTCCCGGACACCACCTGCAGGGCTTCATGACCGCCCGCTACAACGCGCACCGGCAGGCGTTCTCGACACCGTTCTGGGGCGAGGGATGGGCGCTGTACTGGGAGATGCTGCTGTGGGACCGAGGTTTCGCCGACACGCCCGAGAAGCGCGTCGGCGCATTGTTCTGGCGGATGCACCGGGCGTCGCGGATCATCTTCTCGCTCCGCTTCCATCTGGGCGAGTGGACGCCCCGGCAGTGCATCGACTTCCTCGTCGAGCGCGGCGGGCACGAGCGCGCCAACGCCGAGGCCGAAGTGCGACGCTCGTTCAACGGGACGTACCCGCCCCTCTACCAGCTCGCCTACATGATGGGCGGGCTGCAGTTCCGGGCGCTGCACGCCGAGTTCGTGGGGAGCGGCCGCATGAACGACCGCACCTTCCACGACGCGATCCTGACCGGGGGCACGATGCCCGTCGAGATGGTGCGGGCACGCCTGCAGAAACAGCCACTGCCACGCGATCACCGGCCGACGTGGAAGTTCGCGCAGTAGCCGGGCGATAATCGCCGTGGCAGGCCGCGCGGTGGTCGCGCGCGCCGACAGGCCACCAGCCAGCACCATCCGGAGTCGATGCAATGTGCCAGCGTGTCACGTGTGAGCAGTGCGGAAAGCCCACCTGGGTGGGCTGCGGCCAGCATGTCGAGCAGGTGCTCGGCGACGTCCCGCCCGAGAAGCGGTGCCAGTGCGAGCGTCCGAAATCGCTGCTGGCCCGGCTCTTCGGGCGATAGCATCGGGGCTCTTCGCGCTACAATCCGTAGCGCTCCACGATGCCCCGCGCGCTTTCGCCGTCCCAGTTCCTGGTCCTGTCGTTTGCCGGGCTCATCCTGCTGGGCAGCATCGTCCTCTGGCTCCCCGTCTCGTCGGAGCCCGGACAACACCTGTCGTTCCTCGATGCGCTGTTCACGTCGACGTCGGCCGTCTGCGTGACCGGGCTCATCGTCGTCGATACCCCCAACGCGTTCTCGACGTTCGGCGAGGTCGTGGTGATGCTGCTGATCTTCGTCGGCGGCCTCGGGTACATGACGTTGTCGGCGGTGCTGGTGGCCGCCCTGGGCAAGAAGCTCACGCTGCAGGAGCGGTCGACGCTGCAGGAGGCGCTCAACCTCGATACCCGCGACGGAATTGCGCGGTTCGCCGCGACCGTCTTCAGGGTGGCCGTGATGGTCGAGGCCGCGGGCGCGCTCGTCCTGACACTCCGGTTCTGGCCGGAGTTCGGGCTCGGCCGGGCGGCCTATCTCGGCGTGTTCCACTCGATCTCGGCATTCAACAATGCCGGCTTTGCGCTGTGGCCTGACAACCTCATGCGCTATCGCGGCGATCTCGTGGTGAACCTGGTCGTCACGGTCCTGATCATCCTCGGGGGACTCGGCTTCTTCGTCCTGCGCGAAGTCTCGTCGCGCCGCGAGGCCGCCCGGTGGTCGTTGCACACGAAGCTCGCCCTGTCGATCACCGCCATCCTGCTGGTCGTCGGCACCTCGCTGATCCTGGCGTTCGAATGGGCGAACCCGAAGACGCTTGGCCCCTTGCCAGTCGGCGAGAAGCTGCTGGCCAGCTGGTTCCAGTCGGTGTCGCCCCGCACGGCGGGCTTCAACACGATCGACATCGGCGCGATGACGGTGCCGGCGCTCTTCCTGACGATGGGCCTGATGTTCATCGGGGCATCGCCGGGCGGCACCGGCGGCGGCGTCAAGACGACCACGTTCGGCATCACGGTGTTTGCGCTGACGGCGACCGTGCGTGGCGCGAGGGAGACGGTGGCGTTCAGGCGGCGCATTTCTGACGAGGCCATTGCGCGGGCGTTCTTCCTGTCGTTGATCGGTTTCCTGGCGCTCAACCTCGTGGCGGGCGTGCTGCTCTGGCTCGAGGGACGCGACCTGGTGCACACCCTGTTCGAGGCGACATCGGCGTTCGGCACGGTGGGAATGTCGATGGGCCACCCGGGAACCGCCACGTCGCTCGCCGCGCAGTTCTCGTCGCCGGGGAAGTCGCTGTTGATTGGCATGATGCTCCTCGGCCGCGTTGGTCCGCTGACGGTGGCGGTCGCGCTTGCGGGACGCCACCGCGTCTCGCACGTGCGCTACCCCGAAGGCCGCGTCTTCATCGGATGATCCAGACATGACCCGTCGATCCTTTGCCGTCATCGGCCTCGGGCGCTTTGGGAGCGCCATGGCACGCACCCTCGTCGAACTCGGTCAGGACGTGGTCGGCATCGACTCCGACGAAGACCGCGTGCGCCGACTGGCCGACGTCACGTCGCAGGCGGCGCAGCTCGATGCGACCGACCTCAGGGCGCTCAAGGAGGTTGGCGTCCAGGACGTGGACGTGGCGGTGATCTCGATCGGCGAGAACATCGAAGCCAGCCTGCTGGTGGTGATGCAGGTCATGGAGCTGGGCGTCGAGGAGATCATCGCGAAAGCGGTGACCGAGCTGCACGGGCGGATCCTGCAGAAGCTCGGCGTCAAGCGGGTGATCTATCCCGAACGCGACATGGCGGTGCGCGTGGCGCACAGCCTGGTCGTGCCGCATTCGCTCGACTACATCGAACTGTCGCGCGATTTCTCGATCGTCGAGATCCCGGCGCCTGCGGAGTTCGTGGGCAAGTCGCTCAAGCAGCTCGAACTGCGGCCGCGCTATGGCCTGACGCTGATCGCCGTGAAGCGCCGCGCCGACAACAGCGACGGCGAAGTCACCAACATCGCCCCGTCGGCCGACGAGATCATCGGGGCCAACGACGTGCTGTCATTGCTGGGCGCGAACGAGCGGCTCGCGCAGTTGAGCCGGCTGCTGGGGAAGTAGGCGCGGCGGAAGGCCCATACGCACAACGGGCGGGTGGAGCCCACGACCGCCTGCCATCGCCGCTGGAAGCTACTTCTTCCCGCGCGGCTTCGCCGCCTTGGTCGTGAACGACCATGTGGGTCCCGTCGACGACCCGGCCTCATTGGTCGCGGTGACGCGCCAGAAGTACGTGGTCCCGGCACTCAGCGTCGGAAGGACTAGTCTCGCCGCGGTGAGCCCAGAGGCGTAGCGCGCTGGCGCCGCGCTGGTGCCGAAGTACACGTCGTACGATCGCACGCCAGCCGACACCCACGATGGGTCGATGTCGATGCTCACCCCTGTCGCACCGGTCGCTGGCGTCGGCGACGAAGGGGTGGCTGGTGGAACCGGCGACTGCGTCGTAGCCGAGGCTGGTCCGGCATAGCCTGAAAAACCGGCCGAGTTCTCGGCGCGCACCCGGTAGCTGTAGTTCGTACCACTCTGAAGACCTTGATCGGCGTACGCGGTGACGTTGGCGCCGACACTGGCCACCTGTGCCCAGGCCTCACCTGCCAGCGCGCGCTCGATCAGAAACCGATCCTCATCGGTCGAGCCGTCGGTCCAGGCGATATCGACCGCAGAGGCGGGATTGTCGGTGCTGACGGTCACGGCGAGTTCCGACGGAGCGGTCGGTGGGGTGGTGGCGACCGCGGGGTAGATCGCCTCGATGCCAGCGATGTCGTCGGACGCCAGCACACGGAACGACTGGCTGCAGTAGCTGGCGCTGGCGTACATCGTCGCGGTGCTGTCGGCGGAGTGGCCGAGGCCGAGCGCGTGTCCGAACTCGTGAGCGACCACGTCTTCGATGTAGAAGCCGCCGCTGCACCCGGCCGTGCCACTGAAGAAGGTGAACGCGGCATCCCAGAACACGATGTCGGTGTCGATGATCGATGACCCCGAATACCACGAGTAGGTGGTCGCGATGGCGCTGCCGTTCGAGTCGTTCCTGAAGAACACCTCGTTCCGTCCGTTGTTGACGATGGAGCTGCCCGTCGTCGTACCGGCCTACTCCAGCGCGATTCCTGCGCTCGACTGCGTGGCCCATGTCTCGGCCCCGGCGCGGATGGCAGCCTCGGCTTCTGAGGGGTCGATGTCGAGATTCGCAGCATTCACGTAGTAGGGCACGGTGCGCACTGGCCATGCGTAGCCCTTCAGGACGTACGCAGACAGCGCGCCCGTCGACGCAATCACGAGGGTCGCGACGATGGCCGCGGCCGACTTCGGCAGTCGAGTCTTCATGTTCATGGCTCCAACCGGGTCGACGGTTGGCTCATCCCGTCGCACGCTAGCGCGCGGCAAGGATCTCGGCGCGCAGGGCGGCGAGACTCAGGGTTGAGCCAAGGACGCGATCCTGTGCGTCGAGCTTCAGGATGCTCTGGCCGCGTAGATGCGGCACGAGGCGCCCACGAGCGTTCCTCGAGACAAAGAAGACGGCCCGCTCGCCGGCTGTGATACGCGGGAGGTCGGAGACGGCCA
>JAEUQQ010000721.1 GCA_016789685.1 Acidobacteriota bacterium
TCGTCACCGGACCCTTGAGGCCGACCTTGTTGGCGAGGATCGAGTCGAGCAGGTCCTTGGGCAGCGAGCTTCCCGTCCGCTGGAATGCCGCCACGCCCGCGTCGTGCTTGTCCCAGTCGATCTTGACGCCAGAGGCCTTGATGATGCGGACGACCGCTTCGGTCACTTCAGGACCGATACCGTCGCCAGGAATGAGCGTGAGGCGATGAGTCATGGCCGAAATTATAATCGCGACGCATGCCCGATGGCGCGCGAGACCCGGCGTGGGCCGAGTGGAGCACCCAGGCGTTTGCCCGCGCGTTGACCGAGGCGCGCCCGGTGGCCCTGTATCTCGAAACGCGCTGGTCGCCCCCGTGCGCCCGATTCCGGCGCGATGTCCTGTCAGACCCGGACGTGACCCAGTGCCTGGCCTCCCGCTTCGTGCCGATTGCGGTCGATGCCGACCTGCGTCCGGATCTGGCCGAGCGCTACACCTCGGAGGGCTGGCCGACGTTCGTCGCGCTCACGCCCCACGCCTGGCCCCTCGCGCCCCTCCCGACGTCTGGCGCGCCGGCCTGTGCCCGCGCGCTCGCGGCCGTCGCCGAGGCGTTCGACGCGCGCCGCGACGCGTTGCTCCGCTCGGTGCCCGCGCCACCTCCGCCGGCCGGCTGGTCTGACCCCCACGATCTCGATCCCCTCGCCATCGTTACCGCCTGGCTCGACGACTGGGAAGCCTCCGGCGGCGAACGGCGTGCGTCGGCGACCCCCCGGGCGCTGCTGGCGGCCATCGACCGCGCCGCGCGCGCGCGCCGCGACGACCTCGTCGACCGTGGGGTCGGCCTGCTGGATCGCCTCGCTGCCTCGGCGCTGCGTGATGCCGATTCCGGCCTGTGGTTCCGCGCGGCCCCGGCCGACGAGGCGGGCTGGGAGCCTGTCCAGACGCTCGACGACCAGGCGGCCTGGATTGCCGTCGAAGCGGCCGCCAGCGCCCATCGCCCCTCGACGGGCAGAACGGCGCGCCTGACGGCGAGCGTCCGGGGCATCGCCCGGGCGTTTGCCGTTCAGCGGGGCTACAGGGCCGCACGCTTCGTCCACGGACCCGCCGACGACGCCACACGGCGCGGGTTCGACGAGTCGTGCGACTTCGACGACCGGCTGTTCGTCGATGCCCAGGCCCGCCTGGCGGCGGCGCTGATGCGCGCTGGCGTGTCGGCGCAGGCGACGGCGTGGATCGCTGGCGCGATCGACCGCCTCGACGACGTCGTGTCGGCGGCCTACCGGCGCGACGGGGGCGTCGCCCACGTCCTGGCCCCCGAACCACGCGGGCGTGGCCTCCTGGGCGACCAGGTGGCCGTCGCCGCCGCGTTGCTCGACGCGTGGGAGGTGTCGGGCCGCTCGGCGTACCTCGACGCCGCCGACGAACTGATGCAGTCGACGATGCGGAAGTTCGCAGATCCGGCCAGCGGGGCGTTGCGGGATCGGATCCCGACGACCGCCGGGGCCGGCGACGTCGGCCTGCTCGGCCAGGCGCTGCAGCCGCCCGACTCCAATGCGGTGGCTGCCTCGACGCTCGTGCGGATCGGGGCGTTCCGTGGCGATCCCGGCCACCACGAGGCGGCCCACGACCTCGTGTCGGCAGCCGTCTCGCTTGCCGACCCGGCCGACCCGATGCACCCGGCGCTCCTGACCCTCCTCGCGTGACGGCCCCCCGCGCGGTCCGGCGATCGCACGCCCGCGCCTGACAGGCGACTGGCGTCGCGGATCGGTGAGTGCTGCGCGGCCTCGTGAGAGAATCGCGGGCAGACCCAACCCCCGGGGAGTGCCTTCGCCATGTCGACCACTGCCACCCGCCAGCGCGGGGCCACCTTCCTCGTCGAGCCGGCCCCAATCGGCGACGTCTTCACGCCCGAGCGGTTCACCGAAGAGCACCGCATGATCGCGCGCACCGCCGAGGAGTTCCTCACGCGCGAAGTGGTGCCGCAGCAGGAAGCGCTCGAGCACGACCCGCAGCTCAACGTGCCGTTGCTCAAGCGTGCCGGCGAACTCGGCCTGCTCGCGGTCGACATCGACGAGGCCCACGGTGGGCTTGGCCTCGACAAGGTCAGCTCGACGATCGTCGCCGAGGCCATGGGCTGGTGCGCGTCGTTCTCGGTGTCGCACGCGGCGCACGTGTGCATCGGCACGCTGCCGCTGCTGTATTTCGGCACCGCGGAGCAGAAGGCCCGCTACCTGCCGCGGCTGGCCAGCGGCGAGATCATCGCGGCGTACGCGCTCACCGAACCGGGCGCCGGGTCTGACGCGCTCGCCGGCCGCACGACGGCGACGCTCTCGCCCGACGGCACCGAGTGGATCCTGTCGGGCACCAAGATGTGGATCTCGAACGCGGGCTTCGCCGATCTCTTCACGGTGTTCGCGAAGATCGACGGCGAGCATTTTTCGGCCTTCCTCGTCGAGCGCGGCGCGCCAGGGCTGTCGTTCGGTCACGAGGAACGCAAGATGGGCATCAAGGGCTCGTCGACGCGGGCGGTCAACCTCGACCAGGTCAGGATTCCCGTCGGCAACCTGCTCGGTGCCAGGGGCCAGGGCGGGAAGATCGCGCTCAACGTCCTGAATGTCGGGCGCTACAAGCTCGGCGCCGGCGGGATCGGCGGGGCCAGGGTCGCGATGGCGGCCGCCGTGGCCTACGCGAAAGACCGGCGCCAGTTCGGCAGGCCGATCGCGGCCTTCGGCGCGATCCGCCAGAAACTCGCGCAGATGGCGACGCGCATCTGGGCGGGCGACGCGATGGTCTACCGCACCGTCGGGAACATCGATCGCGCGCTCGACGGCCTCACGGGCAGCGAGGCGATCCTGAAGGCGCTCGAGGAGTACGCGATCGAGTCGTCGATCCTCAAGATCGTCGGCTCGGAGTCGCTCTGCTTCGTGGCCGACGAAGCCGTCCAGGTGTTCGGCGGGAACGGCTTCAGCGCCGAGTACCCCGTCGATCGCTTCTATCGCGACGCGCGCATCAACCGGATCTTCGAGGGCACGAACGAGATCAACCGGCTCCTCGTGCCGACCATGCTGCTGAAGCGCGCGGCGCGCGAGGAACTCGGCTTCACCGGGGCCGCCGACGCCCTGCGGCACGGCGCCACCGCCCAGGTCACGGACGATGCCGCGCTGATCGCGGGCATGAAGCGGTGCGCGCGCGGCCTGATCGACCTGGCGCGGCAGCGCTACGGCGACACGCTCGCGCAGGAACAGGAAGTCGTGCTGGCCCTGAGCGACATCGTCATCGACGTCTACGTCGCGGAGTGCGCCCTGGCCCGCGCGGCGCAGGCGGCGGGCGACGGCGCCGACGCGCCGGCCGCGGCTGATTTCGCGCAGGCCACGATGCACGATGCCGCCGCGCGCATCGAGCAGCGCGCCGTGATGCTTGCCGGCACCCTCGCGGCGGGCGCGGCCGATGCGGCGGCGCTGCTCGCCGGCGTGCGCGCGTCGTGCGCGCGTTCCCTCGTCGATCGCATTGCGATCGATCGTCGTATTGCCGACCGGGTGCTCGCGTAGTACGCGGGCACCCGCTGCGACAGGCCATGACGCCTGCAGGATTGTGAAGCCCCGTGTCGATGTCGCCCCTGCCTGACACCGAACGCCCGACGGCTGCCGCGTGGTCGCTGCTGGCGTTGCTGGTGGTCCTCAACGTCCTCAACTTCGTCGATCGCAACCTGATCTCGAGCGTCGCCCCGTTCCTCATCTCGGAACTCGGCCTCACGCGGGCGCAGATCGGCCTGCTGCAGGGCTTCGGCTTCGTCGTCTTCTACACCGTGATGGGTGTCATCCTCGGCGCGGCGGCCGATCGGTGGCATCGCCCGCGCCTGGTGGCCGCCGGGCTCGCCCTCTGGAGCACCGTCACGGCGATCTCGGGGCTGGCACAGTCGTTCGTGCACCTGCTGATCCCGCGGATGTTCGTCGGCGCGGGCGAGGCCACGCTGACGCCGGCGTCGCTGTCGATGCTGGCCGAGACGTTTCCGGCGTCGCGGCGGGCCTTCGCCGTTGGCGCGTACTACGCCGGCGTACCGATTGGCGCGGGCCTCGGGCTGGTCATCGCATCCGTGCTCGTGCCGACACTCGGCTGGCGCAGCTGCTTCTACGTGCTCGGCGGCGTCGGTCTCGTCTTCGTCGTGGCGCTCCTGTTCGTCAGGGAGCCGCGCGACGTGCGCCGTGCTGCCGGGGCACCCGCGGCGGCGGTCCCCACGCTGTCGTCGATCCTCGCCGACCTCAGGCTCGCCCTGCGCACGTCGCCAGCGCTGTGGCTCGTGATGCTGGGCGGCTCTGGTGTGGCCTACGCCTCGGGGGCCGCGATTCACGCCGTGACGTGGATCGTCCAGGAGCGGGGCGTGCCGTTCGGAGATGCCGCCTTCCGTGGAGGCGTGATCATCGCGACAGCGGGCCTCACGGGCAACTTCCTCGGTGGCTGGTTCGCCGATCTGTGCCGGCAACGGTGGCCGGGTGGCCGGCTGTGGAGCCTGGCGATCACCTGCATCGTGTTCTCGCCGATCAGCCTGGCATTCGTGCTCGCGCCGGCCGGCACGCCGGTGTTCTACGCGTTGTGGTTCCTCACCAACGTCGGGCTCAGCACGTGGTACGGACCCGTCTTCGCGGGGACGCAGGACCTTGCGCCGGCAAGCGTGCGCGCGTCGATCATCGGCGTGGCCCTGCTCGTCACCAACGTGCTCGGCGTGAGCCCGGGCGCCTACATCACCGGCGCCATCGGCGACGCCTCGTCGCTCACGCGTGGCCTGATCGTGTCGACCGGCGTCTGCTTCGCCTCGGCGATTCCCTTTGCCCTCGCCGCGCGCCGCATGGACCGCGAGGGCCGTCGCGCCTGACGCCGGCGCCGCCACGGCCACCCGCCGTGGTCGGTGCCGCGCCACGCGGCACCAATGCTGTGAAGGCAGCGTGCCGCAGGACGCCCGCGTCACACGCCGCTCAGGCGACGGCCGCCGCCGGAACGGGGAATCGTTACCCCTGCACGGGCACCGCTTCGCGCCTGCGCCCGAACAGCACCGCGAACAACTGCTGCAGCAGCGCCGGGCGTTGCGCGAGCAGGTCGAACAGGTCGTCGTGCGACACCACGAGGGCCGCGCCTGGCGTGACCACGCGGGCGTTACGGCCGATCGGCACGCCGGCGAGGGTCTCGATGACGCCGATGGCATCGCCTTCGTTGGCCACGATCGTCTCGGCGCCGTCGGCCTCGAGGGCCACTTCACCACTCAGGAGCACGATCAACCGTGGCGCATCGCCGCTCGTGAACACCGACGCTCCCTGGGCGAGGGTCAGGCGACGCGCCACGTTGGCGAGGTGCAACAGGTCGTCGGTCGACATGGGCGCAAACGTCGAGATGCGCTGCATGGCGAGCACCTTCTCGACCGGTGACACGCCGTCGCCGATCATCTGCGCCACCGATTCGTCGCCCGCGCCGCGCAGCAGCGTGCGCTGGCCGGCGAAGGCCTCGTCGGTGACGATGGTGCGGAAGAGTCCCTGGACGAGGTCGGTGTTCTCTTCGAGCAGCGTGGCGCACTCGTCGAGAGACAGCGACAGCGTGATGGCGCGCGACGTCGTGCGGATTGTCTCGCGCATGGCCGCGCCCTGTACCACCTCCTCGAAGGCGAGCGGCGCCGGCGTGCCGATCGTGCCGATCTGCGCGCCCTTCACCGTGACGACGGCGTCGCCGTCGAGCAGGAACTGCAGGGCCTGGGGCGCCGTGCCCTCCTGGTAGAGGCCGGCGCCGGGCTCGTAGCGCACCTGGCGGCCGCTGACGGCGAGGCGGAACAGCTCGTCGACCCAGGTCGAGGCAAACAGCGGCAGGCGGCTGAGGCGCGACGCGATCTCGACGGCCGGCAGGGGCTCGTTCCACAGCGACCGCCGGCGATCCTCGCTCATGCGGAAGCCCGCCAGGGCCCACGACGCGGCCTCGAACACGTACCAGTCGCGCGCGTCGCGGTACTCGAGGATGTGCTCGAGATCGTCGGCGAGCCGCGTCATCCGCTGTTCGGCCACCAGCAGGATGGCCGATGCCGCGATGACCTGGTCGTCGTCGTTGACCAGCTGCACGAGCGTTTCTTCTTCGTCACGCTGCCGCGTGCCGATGATGGCGTTGCCCTTGCGCACGCGGTCGGCCAGCGGCGCGTCGTCGAGCACCGGGAGCACGCGCTTGCGCAGCGTGCTGCTCAGGACGTTGTCGAGGTACTCGAGCGCGCTGGCGCGCGCCTTCGGATCGCCGTGGTCGATCGCGAAGCGGGCCGCGTCGATATCGCGCGGCGGGTACATGATCCCGAGCAGCGTGAACAGCCGGTCGCGGCTGCGCGCCTGCCGGTCGCCGAGGGCACGTGCCAGCAGCGACTGGTCTGACAGCGTGCCCCGGGCCGTCAGGTTGTACCCGAGGCTGAGCGCGTTGAGGAAGTGCCTGGCTTCGCGCACGGCCAGCGGCTCGAACGACTCCGGCTGGAGCGCGAGTTCGGGGTGCTCGCGGTGCAGGCGATCGATCGCCGAGACGAGCTTGAAGCGCACGAAGCCGTCGCGCTCGTTCTGGAGCACCGCGACCAGCGCGTCCATCGACTTCTGGCAGGGGATGCGCGCCAGGGTCGCGGGGATGTGGCGCCGCACCCACGGATCCTCGTCGGTGTCGTTCAGGAAGAAGGCCAGCGCGTCCACGACTTCTTCGCCGTAGCCGATGAGCACGTCGCGGGCGTCGCTCTTCGCGCGCCGGTCGCGCAGCAGCGAGATCAGCGTCGGCACGAACCTGAAGTCGCCCACGGTGAGCTGCCTGACGCTGCGCATCGCCTCGGACGCGACGGTCGGATCGCTGTCGTACAGCAGCGGCACGAGCAGGTCGTGGAACCGGTCGGTGTTGATCTGGCGGATCGCGATGGCGACGTCGCGCCGTGCCGAGGCATCGGTGGCGTTGGCGCCGATGCGCGACAGCGTCTCTTCAGCGAGGGCACGGTCGGCGTCGTCGCCGCTGCGGGCCAGCACGACCGCCGCGGTGGCCGCCATGCGCGAGTCTGCCTGCGCCACGTACGGCCGCACCAGGTCGGCCGCGCTCGACGACGTGATGTGGGCCAGCGCCCCGACGGCCGCCGTGCGCACGTCGACGTCGCCGTCCTGCAGCATGCGCTTGATGCCCGGCAGCCAGCGTTCGGCCACCGCGGGGGCGGCGCCGCCCAGCGCCCGCAGTGCACGCGCGCGCACCTTCGGCGACTCGTGGTAGAGCAACAGCGGCGTCACGAGGCTGCGCTTGTCGAGCGACTCGAGGATGTCGATCGCGTAGATCACCCGCTGCTCGTTCGGGTCGGCCAGCTCGCCGACCAGCGTCTCGATCGTCTGCAGGTCGGCGCCCGCGATGCGCACGTCGTCGGCGACGACGTCCTTGCGCTCGATGCTCTGGCGGAACGACAGCAGGTAGCGCTTCTTGGCGGCCAGGGCCGCGAAGATCCACAGTGCCGTCATCGTGATCGAGGCGTAGCTCAGTTGCTGCCACGTCAGGCCCAGGCCCCAGTCCTTGATCAGCACCAGCAGCAGCGCCGCGCCGATCCCCTTCGACAGGCGGTCCATCGTCACGTCGATGAACGGCTTGGCCTGCGCCTTGGTCTCGCTCGGCAGCGGCAGGAAGAGAATCTCGCGCGTGGTCTTGTCGACCGTGTAGCGCAGGGCCGTGTCGCTGATGCGCGCGAGCATCGGGGCCCAGATCGCGGCGTTGAAGAGCATGATCAGCGCCGTCGACCCGAGGCTCACCGGCAGGATCAGCAGGGCGAAGCCGATCCCCAACAGCCGGTGGATGCGGCTCGTGAGCCAGATCTGGATCGTGAAGCCGATGATCGACAGCCACAGCTGCACGCTGCCGAGGATCTTCTCGAGGTCGGTGCCCTGCCTGGCGAACTGCGCCGCCGCCATGTTGAGCTGCTGCTCGATGATGGCCGCGCCGATGGCGGCAAACCCGATCACCAGCGCGATGACCTGCAGGTGCTTCGAGTTCCTGAGCAGGTTGATCGCCTCGCTGCCGCTGACGCCCTTCTCTTCGCCCGTCGACGCCACGTGCTCGAGCTGCAGGTGCCGTTCGCGCCCCAGCACGCGCGAGACGATGAAGGCGCAGAAGAGGAGGATTGCCGCCGACACCAGCAGCAGGTGGACGGGGCCGAGGACGCCGACCAGCGACGTGAGGATGGTCGACCCCATGATGCCGCCGAGGCTCGAGCCGCCGCCGACGAACCCGAAGATGCGCTTGGCCTGCCGCGGATCGTAGACCTCGTTGGCGAGGGTCCAGAACTGCGAAATCAGCAGCACCCCGAGGATCAGGCCGAAGAAGTAGAAGGCGACCGAGACCCACTCGGCCTTCGTCTGGAACGCGAACCAGAACGCGACCAGCACGCCGGCCATGATCGTCTGCGTGATCGGGATGACCCACTTGCGCGGGAGCAGCGCCACGCCCTTGCTGTAGCCCTGCATGATCACGCCGATCAGCACGCCGGCCGCCAGCAGCACCCACGGCAGGTTGTCGGCGCCCAGGTTCTTGATGAACTGCGAGCGCGTCAGGGGCTTGAGGATGTTGTAGGACGTCATCGCCAGGAACGAGTACAGGAACATCAGCAGCGCGGTCGCTGCCTCGGATTCCTGGAGTTCGACGATCGGTCGCAACAGGCGGCGGAGTAGGGCCATGGGTGTCGGGCTCGTGCCCGCGACGGGCGGGCGATGGGGACGCAGCTGAAAGTGCGCCTCATCCTACATCAAGGCGGTTCGGGCATGCGCGCACCGCCGTCCGCGATACACTGCGCTGCACATGCGGGGGTGGCTCCGGCGGTGGTTGGACGTGCGGCCCGGCGAGGTCCGGCCCGTCGCCTTTACCTTTCTGTACGTCGCGATCGCGGTCGCCAGCTTCCTGCTCGCCAAGCCAATCCGCAACGGCCTGTTCCTCGCCGAGTTCGGCCCGTACCGCCTGGTCTACGTCTATGTCGCCGTTCCCCTGGTGCTTTCGCTGTTCGTCCCGCTCTACCAGGCGCTCGCCGTCAGGGTGGGGCAGCGGGCCGTCATCACGGGCAGCCTCGGTTTCCTCTGCCTCAACGTCCTCGCGTTCTGGTGGGGCTTCACCTACCACCCGGCGCCGTGGATGGCCGCGGCGTTCTACGTCTGGGTCAACTGCTACGGCGTCATCGCCCCCGTCCAGGCCTGGACGTTCGCCAACGCCGTCTTCGACACCCGCCAGGCCCGCCGGCTGTTCGGGCTGATCGGCAGCGGCGCGTCGCTGGGCGCGGTCGTGGGCGGGTTGCTGGCCCAGTTCCTCGTCGGCGCTGTCGGCGGCACCATCAACCTGCTGCTCGTGCTCGCCGTGCTCATCCTGCTCGCGGCGGGGGTCGTCAACGCCGGCTGGAGCGTGCGCCGCAAGGACGCCACGGCGCGCCCGGCCCGGCGCGGGCGCGTGCCCCTCGCCTCGACCCTCGGGCTCATCGCCCGCACGCGCTACCTCAGGTCGCTCGCCGCGGTCGTCTTCATCGTCGCCGTCGTCACCCAGTGGACGCAGTTCCAGTTCAACGTGGCCGTTGCCGAGCGCTTCGCCGACGACACCGATGCCCTGACGCGCTTCTTCGGCATGTTCAACTTCTGGATGGGGATCGGTGCCTTCATCGTCCAGATCCTCGTCACCGGCCCCCTGCTCCGGCGCTTCGGCATTGCCGTCACGATCCTCGTCCTGCCCCTGGCGCTCGGGGTGGGATCGGGCCTGATCCTCGTCTTCCCCGCCCTCTGGGCCGTCTTGCTGACCAACGCCTTCGATCAGGGCCTGCGCTTCTCGATCGACAAGGCGACCTTCGAACTGCTCTACCTCCCGATTCCCTCGGCGATCAAGAACAACGTCAAGTCGACCATCGACCTGATCATCAACCGGATTGCCGATGGCGTCGGGGGCATCCTGCTCGGCATCGCCACGCAGGGCTTCAACTTCTACTTCTTCTCGGTCAACGGCGCCGGCCTCGGGTTGCGCGGGATCGCGGCGATGTGCGTCGTCGGCATTGCCGCCTGGATCGTCGTCGCCCAGCGGTTGCGCAGCGGTTACCTCGAGGCCATCCGCGACAGCATCCACCAGCATCGCCTCGACGTCGAGCGTGGTCCGGCGCTGCTCGATCGGTCCACGTCAGACCTGCTCGCGGCGCGGCTGTCGGCCGGAGATCCCGACGACATCCTCTACGCGCTCGACGTGTTCGCCAGCCAGCACCAGCAGGCGGTGCATCCCGCCGTGCGATCCCTGCTGGGCAGCCCGTCGGCACGCGTCAGGCGACGCGCCCTGGCCCTGCTCGACGACGCGGCCGACGTCGCGGCCATTCCCGGCGTCGAACAACTCCTGCGCGATCCCGACCTCGAGACGCGGACGCAGGCGCTGCTCTTCCTCGCCCATCACGCGCAGGTGGACCCGCTGCAGAAGATCCAGGAGGTCGGTGCGTTTCCCGACTACTCCGTGCAGGCCGGCATGGTCGCCTTCCTCAGCCAGCCCGGCCGGCTGCAGAACATCGAAGCCGCTGCCTTCTTCCTCGACACGATGGTGAGCGACACCGAGGGTGACGTCACGCGCAGCCGCATCGAGGCGGCCCGCCTGCTCGCGCGCCTGCCGGTGGTGCACGAACAGGCACTCGGGACGCTGCTGGCCGACGCCGATCCCGATGTCGTGCGCGAGGCGATCATCGCCGCGGGCGCCCTGCACGCCGAGGCATTCGTTCCCGAGTTGATCGAGGCACTCGGGCGTGAGGCGCACGCCGATGACGCGGTCGCCGCCCTCGTGCAGATTGGCGAGGCGGCCGTGGCGCCGCTGTGTCACGTGCTCGTCGCGGCCGACGGCCCGGTCGCCATCCGCCGTGTCGCGCCCCGCGCGCTGGCGCGGGTCGGCGGCGAAGGCGTCCGCAATGTACTCACCGCCGCCTTGATCGATGCCGACCTCGTCGTCCGCACGCGCGCGATGGAGGCGCTCGGCGAGTTCACCGCGCGGCATCCCGACCTGCGGCCCGACCGCGGTGCCATCGAGGCCGCGCTGGCCAACGAGGTGGTCGGGCACTACCGGACCTATCGCATCATCGGGACGCTCGATCACGCGTTCTCGGGCGAGGATCCCGTCGTGGCCGGCGTCAGGCACTCGCTCGATCAGGAACTCGACCGCATCTTCACGCTGCTCGGGTTGCTCTGGCCGCAGGACGACCTGCCGGCCGTGCTCGTCGGCCTGCGCTCCGACAGCGGCATGCTGCGGGCCAATGCGCTCGAGCTGCTCGACAACGTGCTCACGCCAGACCTGCGCAAGCTCATCGTGCCGCTGGTCGATCCCATGGTGACCGTGCCCGAGCGCGTGGCGCGGGCCGGGCGCATCGTCGGCGCCACGCTCGAGACGCGCGAAGAGGCGGTGGCGGCGCTCGTGGCGAGCGAGGATCCGTGGCTGAAGTCGTGCGGCGTCTACGCCGTCGGGGCCCTGCGCCTGTCGGGCCTGCGCGAGCAGGTGGCGGCACTCGCCACCGTCGACGACCCGCTCCTGCGCGAGACCGCTCGCGCGGCGCAGGCGCGCCTCGACGCCGCCGAGCCCGCCGCCGATGCGCACCCGTCGCCGGCGGGACCAGACACCGGCATCTTCACGGTATCGCCAGACCTCGGTGTGGGATAGGGAACGGCCGTCAGGCCGACGCCGGCGAGCTGCCGGCGGCCGCCGCATCGGCGGCGACGGCCGGGACGGCCTGCGGAATCAGCCCGTCGGCGCGCAACAGGTCGATGAACGCATCGACCACGTGCGGATCGAACTGGCGGCCCCGCTGCCGGACGATTTCGGCCACGGCTTCGCGGACGGGCCACGCGGGCTTGTACGGGCGGGCATGCGTCAGCGCGTCGAATACGTCGGCCACCGCGACGATCCGGCTCACCAGCGGAATCTGGTCGCCGCGCATCGTCGGCTGATAGCCGCTGCCATCCCAGTGCTCGTGGTGCGTGGCTGCGATCGTCTCGGCCAGCTGCAGCAGCGGGTGCCGGCTGCCCGAGAGGATGCGCGCCCCAACCACCGTGTGATTCCGGATGATCGTGAACTCGTCTTCCGTCAGCCGCCCGAGCTTGAGCAGGATGTGATCGGGGACCGCGATCTTCCCGAGGTCGTGCAGCGGTGCCGCGCGCCGGATGAGCGACACCAGTGCGTCTGACAGGCCCAGCGTCCGCGCCAGGCGCGCCGAGAGTTCGCCCACGCGCTGCGTGTGTTCCTGCGTCGCGTCGTCGCGGAACTCGGCCGCCAGCGCCAGGCGCTCGAGAATCTCGACCTGCGCCTCTTCGAGCTCGCGCGTGCGCTGCTGCACCTTCGTCTCGAGCAGGTCGTTCTGTTCCTGCAGCGCCAGGTAGAGGAACCGCGCCTCGAGCAGGTTCTTGATGCGCAGCACGACCTCGGTCGAGTCGAAGGGTTTCGACAGGAAGTCTTTCGCGCCCATCGACAGCGCCCGCTGCTTGGCCTCGCTGCTGATGTCGGCCGTCAGCACGAGCACCGGCAGGTAGGTGCCTTCGCCGAGGTGCGGCGCCAGCAGCTCGAGCAGGGCAAAGCCGTCGAGGTGCGGCATGTGCAGGTCGAGCAGGATCAGGTCGGGATGCACCTGCTGGAACAGCGACATCACCTGGCGGGGATCGGTGGTGCCGGTCAGGTGCTGGAAGCCAGAGCGACGCAACATCCGTTCGAGGATGCGGACGTTGTTCTCCTGGTCATCGACGAGGAGGATGCGGCCGTGCGTGTGATCGCTCATGAGCCCCGCGACCCGGTGGCGGTCTGCCGTGCCGTCACGGCACCTGCCGAGGGCATTGTATCCGGCCGGGCATCCCGGCCATCCAGACTATCGGCCGGACGACACAAAACCTTTGTCCGGGCGCCGACGGTACTGCCGGGCAGAGCTTATCCCACCTCGCCGACGCGCGGGTCTTCAGTCTGGCCGGGTCGAACCGGTCGGCGGGCCCAGCCCGGGCCCCGCACCCACGGCGGCGGCCAGGAACCGCGGGTTCAGATAAGAGGGGCCGAGCCCCCGCACCCCCCCCCCCCAGACGCGGGGGAGG